>NZ_CAKKLI010000006.1:0-211831 GCF_918697855.1 Paenibacillus sp. CECT 9249
GGTGTGGTAGACTTCACCTAAAAGGTGCTCCTCTCTTTGGGTGTAGTGTTCTCGACAAACACCATTCTACCAAAGATTTGGGCACTTTTTTATGTTTTCAATGAACGGTACTTTCGAAATTTAGGTTAAATTCTTTGCGTACATATTTTTCGTGATTATGCAGATTTTCATTTGCAATGAATCTCCATATTTGATCCTTAAGAAGCTGTTCTTCATGGGCTCGGTTATCAACCAACCTGTTATGTCCAAGGATTTCCTGATTAACCCTCTCAATTTCTAAATTGATAATTTTTACAAATTCGTCAACAGGAACTAATGCAATTTTCTTACTTGGTTCTTTTTGTTTTTGTTCAATTAATTCGAGATTGATTTCGTTTTTCGATCTTATTATTTCTAACTGTTGATTTATTCTCTCTTTATCGATATATGGTACTTCTTTTTCCATTAGATCCTGGATCGAAGTCTCAAGATTATCATATGATTCCATGTATAGTTTAACACAATTTGCCAATTCCTTCATTTCATTTTCATAGGTTTCATTAAAGTACTCTTCCAATTTATTCAAAAAACCATCCGGCAATGACTGTTGACAAAAAGGGCATTTACCTTCCGACTTATGTATATGATCATATCCTCTTTTTACCCAATCGCTTATAGCCAGTCTAGAAATGAGAGCGGCGATATCGACCTCCTGCTTACCAACAATTTGTTTTTGGAATATTCGACTTGAACAAGCAACGTTTAGTTCGTCATTCTTTATTGATTGCAACGTTTGAATTTTCACTAAACTTCCATTAAATAATTTATTTGAACGAGCACGTAAATCCTCTAAATCACATAACTTATTTTCAAGTGAATGCGACTGTTTACATTTATTCATAAAGTTCATTTTATTATTTCGAACACCTGAAAAAGCTTGCAAAAACTCGTTATCATATTTTCTTTTCAATTCCCAGCAATCTTCTATAAATTCATTTTCATTCGCGTTATATTCCTCTTCTTTATTGGACAAGTTAGTGCGCAATCTACGAATCTCTTCGTCTAATTTATCAACAAGCCTCTTCTTTTCAGCAATTTCATTTTTTATTTCAGTTGACTCCTTACCTAATGTGAATATACCCTTAATGTGCGAATCCTGATGGAAGTTTTCCTCAACGAATTTCTGGTTATATACCAATGTTTTTAATGGTTGTGATGCCCAATCAATATTACAATCCGGGAAGTTCTCAATATTTTTCATAGCATTTGATAATGATGTTTTCCCACTTCCATTGGAACCGTAGAAAAAATTAATTTTCTTTAATCCACTAAAGACAACACCTGTACTATCATAAGTTGCTATCTTCTTAATGGAAATTTCTTTAATCATTACTTCTTCACCCCGAAAATGTTAATTTAAAAAAGACGTAACTAAAATAGATGTCCATTTTAGTTACGCCCAGATGCAAGTAATTAAATTAGTAGTAGTATCTACAATCCGAAAATACTAAGCCCCAACAACCTCAGCGTTCTTATTAATCGTATCAATAATACCGATAATTGCTCGTGCATCGTCCAGATTATTACTAAACAGTTCCGTGATACTGCCGACCGAGCGGAATGGCTCCTCTTGGAGTACGGATTTTTCAAGAATACCGTTTTTCACTACATAATCGATAATCAGCTTCACAAACCGTAGTTGATGGACATTCAGACGGTTTTCCTGCAGGAATACCGTGAATGCTTCATTCGCGGCTTCCTGGTCGAGCCCTACGACCGTCCGTACAAGCTTCGTTACCGGTAAGTCTTTATATTCCCGCTCATAATCTTCTTTGGTTCCGAGTTCTGCCCATAGAATATGTTCAAGCGTCTCCAGATCTTGTTTCGTGATCGGTTTGTTGTTGCGCAATTTATAGATAGCGATTTGATCCTTGTTCGTTTGTAAATACTGGTTGACCTTTTTACGGTAATTTTGCAGGTCATTGGTGTTATAGAAGCCTCTACTTTCCTCTACAGCAAGCCATTCATCTTTGAAGTTCGTATAATAGATTTGTTGTGTTTCCCGTTCCAGGAATTTAATGAGATCCCGTAAAGCAACACGAACTTTCTCCATTTCGAAGATGTCCGCTTCTTCCCAGAACTCTGTCGTCAAGACCTTCTCTATGACATGTCGCTGTGCGACGACTTGAGGAATCGTACCCAACTTGGAGAGTTTTTCTGCCGTCTCCATGACTTTGCGAAGCGGCTTCACCGATTGTGTTCCCTGAAGCTTAGCCAATTCGATGATCAGCATCATATAGTCAAACCGCTTTGCTAATTCGTCATGGTCTAAAGAAACGACAAGAGGAGCAATATACTCCTTCAAATCCCCCATATCAGTATCGGTTAAGGAGCGCCATGCAGCGTCATTTTTATACTTATGGACATACTGGATATGCTGTCTGATGCGAAAATGCTCCTCATTTAGCGCACTCACGCTATCCTTCAACAATTTCACCAATTCCGTGCGATGTTCTATATATTCGGGTTCCTGATAACGCAGTTGTTGAAGTTCACGTACAATCTGAGTACGAACATTGAACAATTTTTCCGATAAGGTCTCGGCAATATCGGTATCCTTCCCTTTCGGATTGGCCCGGAAATACTCAAAGTTACGGCAGAAATCAAAGATCAGGAATTCCTGCTTGTCCTCACCAATACCATGTAGATCTTTACACAACCGTGTCCCTCGGCCCACCATCTGCCAAAACTTCGACTTCGAGCGAACTTTCTTGAAGAATACCAGATTGACAACCTCAGGGATGTCTACGCCTGTATCGAGCATATCAACGGAAACAGCAATTTGAGGAAGCTTGTTCCAAATGGAAAAATCATCAATCAGAGATTGATAATAATTCGTTTTGATATCAATGACCCGTGCAAAATGCCCCTTTAATTCAGGATACAGGCTATCGAACCGCTCTACAATTGCAACTGCATGCCGATGGTTTTTGGCAAATATGATGGTCTTGCCCAGCTTGTCTCCGCCTTCTACCTTCAAGCCCCGCTCCATAACAAACTGCAGCACACGGTCTATCGTATCCTGGTTAAACAACCATTCGTTAATCGCTGCACTATCAATATCCCGCGGCTCCTCTTCTTCATCCTCCAGCAACACTTCTTCGTATTGCTCTTTTTCCTCTTCGGACAGATCATCGTAGCGGATGCCGTCGTCCATGATCTTGGTTGTTGTTTCCACGGTACGGTAATCCACCAAATATCCTTCCTTGACTGCTTGCTCTAGTTCATAGGCAAAGGTTGGAACACCATTTTCCAGACGGAACACGTCATATGTGTTTTTGTCGACTTCATCTTTGGGAGTTGCCGTCAAGCCCAGCAGGATAGCATCAAAATAATCGAATATGGCCTTATATTTCTTATAGACGCTTCGATGCGATTCATCAAGGATGATCAAGTCAAAATGACCAACCGTAAACAGCTTTTTGCCGTCCTTCCGCTTGACCTCGTCGATGGCATTCATCATCGTCGGGTAAGTGGAAAAAACAATTCTTGCCGTCTCCGGATTGTCCTTGCTGTCAAGCAGGTTGCACAGTGTCATGTCGGGCAAATACTGGCTGAAGCTGTTTTTGGCTTGGCGAACAAGCGTTGTACGATCCGCAAGAAACAGCACATTCTTAACCCAATTATATCGGCTCAGCACATCAACAATGGCGCTCGCAGTGCGTGTTTTACCGCTTCCGGTCGCCATGACAAGCAAAGCGGTCCGCTGTCCTTTATTTAATGCATCACAAACCGAAAGGACTGCTTCATGCTGATAAGGGCGATTTACAATGGAGTTGTTGATTTGTACTTCCTGCAACGGTTTACGGATCGAGCGCCGGTTGACGAGCAACTGCAGCTCATCCTGACTGGCGAAACCAGATACTTGCCGACTGGCATAGTGAAGATCATCCCAGAAATTTATTACAAATCCATTGGTATAATAAATCAACGGACGCTGTCCATACCGCTGCTCCAAACAATCCGCATAGAGCTTCGCTTGCTGCTTGCCCACATTGGGATCTGCGCTGGTCCGTTTCGCTTCCACGACGGCAAGCGGCTTCCCGTTCTCACCCAATAACACGTAATCGACATAACCGATCCCTTGGCCGTTTGGCATGCCTTGTACTTCAAACTCTTCCAGTACATTTTTCTGGAATGTCCATCCGGCCAGCTTAAGCTCGAGATCGATGTAACGTTTGCGAGTCTCGAACTCGCTGATTTTATCCGGAACAAAGTTGTACTCCTGCGTGTTCTGCGCCTTGCGCTCGGTCAGCAGCTTCCGAAGCTCTTCATTTTCTTTGATCAGATCTTCCAGCTTACGGTCTTTTGAACCTAAACGGTCGTATAAATCCTGCAGCTCCTGAGGCCTAACTTTTTCTTGTTGTTTGTTCTCTTCCAATAAGAGTTGTTCGTCAAAACTTCTGGCCGTATACTCGACCGAATAACAATAATCGATCCAGCTGATGAAGTTAAACAGGTTGCGAAGAGACAGAATCGCCTCGCCACGGCTGATCGTTGCATTGGAATGCACGGCGACATTTCCTAGCTTCGTAATATATTTCAACTGTGGTAGCATGGACTGATCGATTACGCGGAGAAAAGTTACATCGTGAATCAAGCTTGACAGATTGTCTTGATAAGGGACCTTCAAGTCGCTATCGTAGGTAAACAGCCATTTGACAGCAAGCTCCAGAGCCCTACGGCTGAGAATAGCGCTGGTCGCAGGACTGACGACCAACGCCTTTTCCGCCTCCATACATGCGCCGGCAAAGCTGGCATAAGTTTTATTTGCACTGAGAAATCCAAAATTCGATAGATGGATATCGCTCATCTAAACCGCTACACCGTCCTTCACTGTCAATTCGCCTTTAAAAGCTTTTTGAAGCAGGGCTTGGAAGTTGGATTCTAGTTGTTGGAGTTGAAGTTTCATTTTGTTCTTCGTATTTCTAATCTGAATATTCATTGAGGCAAATTGATCTTGCAACTGTTTTGCTGGAAGGTAAAAATCAATTCCTAAATATTTTTCTTGGGATATATTTAACATTGAGCCACTTGTGCCAGATGACAACCGTGAAACTTCATCCCTAATCTTTTTTGCCTGAATCACAAACAAAAAATAATATGGGTTAACAATTCGTTGGTCTAAAGTAAGCTTCCAAAGTCGATCAGGTATAAATAAGTCGTTATAGTCTTTTTCAATTATTGCAGAAGCCCCTACCAGTTCTCTCGTATTCATTCTGCTTAC
Source organism: Paenibacillus sp. CECT 9249 (assembly GCF_918697855.1). Classification (NCBI taxonomy): domain Bacteria; kingdom Bacillati; phylum Bacillota; class Bacilli; order Caryophanales; family Paenibacillaceae; genus Paenibacillus; species Paenibacillus sp. CECT 9249. Next base: position 5,267 of record NZ_CAKKLI010000006.1, read on the forward strand.
CAAAATGCTGTTCTTTGTTGGAAATACCAATTTGTTTAATTTTATATCTTTTTCTGAGGGTACTTTATAAGCCGTATCAATAAACTCTCCTGAAGTAACAGCCGATGTGGTTAGTACCCCTAGTTCGCTCCCTTGTTTCTGTCTAGTTTCTCCTCCAGTACTAAGTCCTGCTTGCAAACTAATAATTACATCTTTTATCTTACAATTTGTATCTGAAAATTGACCAAACATATCTAAAAACACAGCTTGGACTAATTCATCAAGTTTAGCTATTGCTTGTTTGCGCTGTTCAATCAGATATTGGGCTTTATCTAATATTTTTACAATATGTTCTTGTTCCCCGAGCATAGGAATAGAAATAGTGCTGTTTCTTAAGTAATTATCTAACTTCAGATTAATAATACCTGTAGTCTGATTCTGAAATTTCAAAACTGCTTTACATTTATAAAGATAAAATAAAAAATAGAAAAGAAATTTTGGATTTACAAGTTTGGTATTTGGACGCAACACCGATGTGAAGTTGTTACAAAGATAAGCAGTAGTATCGTCACGAAGATCGTAAAAAACAACTCTGCCAACAGGTTGATCAATACTTCCGCCTGATTTCTCAATAATAATATCACCATAATTTAACTTTTTAGCGTCTACTTTTTTTTCATCGATATTTCGTTTAACAACTTCCTTGCTAAAATCTATCTTTCCATTATTTGAGAAATTTGTTGTCCGCAGAACAAAGACATCTTGCTCACCATTAGGTTCATTACCCCATTCACCACTTATTACACTTTCCAGAAGATCGATTATCAGATATTCCTTCACCCCAACAACTCCTCCAGTTCCTCAAGACCTTCAACTATTTCCTTCTCGAGTTGCTTGATCGAAGCGAGTATGACCTTCGGGTCCTCGTACTGAATTTCCTCATACTCTGTTTCCTTATAGCGATTAATGCTGAGGTCATAGGCATTGTTCCGAATCTCATCAACCGGAACCAGAAAAGACTTCTCAGTGCGTTTACGCTCTTTCTCTGCATCCCAATTACCAAAACGACCAACAATATCGGGGATATCATTCGCCTCAATCGGATTCCGCTTATCATCTAGCGAGTAACCATCCGCCTTCATGTCATAGAACCAAACGTGATCCGTTCCGCCTGCACCTGTCTTGGTGAAGATTATAATGGCTGTCGATACCCCAGCATACGGCTTGAATACTCCGCTTGGCATCGAAATAATCGCTTCCAGCTTGTGATTCTCAACGATTTCCTTACGAATGTCTTTATGGGCTTTGCTGTTACCGAATAGAACACCATCTGGTACGATGGAGGCGCAGCGCCCGCCCACCTTGAGCATCCGCAGGAACAGGGCAAGGAACAATAGCTCCGTTTTCTTCGTGCGAGTCACACGCAGCAGATCTGCTGCTACTGAATCTGCATCAAGCGATCCTTTAAACGGCGGATTGGCTAGGATTAACGTATATTTGTCTTTGTCTGTATTGATTTCATTCAAGGAATCGCGATATTCGATATTCGGGTTATCCACTCCATGAAGCAGCATATTCATGGCCCCGATGCGTAACATCGTACGGTCCATATCGAAACCGTAGAACATATGATTGTTGAAGTGCTCCTTCAAGCCCTGAACCAGGAATAGATCTGCATGATGTTTCCGCAAATATTCACCTGCGGCAACTAGAAAACCCGCCGAACCTGCAGCCGGGTCACATATGATATCTTCAGGCGTCGGTTTCATCAAAGCGACCATCATTTCGATAATGTGTCTCGGAGTACGGAACTGCCCGTTCGTTCCAGCCGTAGCTACTTTGGATAGCAGATATTCATACAAATCCCCGTTGGTATCCCTATCCTTCATGTCAATCGTATCGATGCCTTCGACAATGCGTACAAGCATATTCGGAGTCGGGATCATAAAGATGGCATCACCCATGTATTTGGCATAGGCTGAATCCTTATCTCCATGAAGTGTCTTGATGAAAGGAAATACTTCGTTCGAGACAACATCATACATCCGCTGAGGATCAAACGATTTAAATTGACTCCAGCGCAAGTGCTGCTTGTCACTTGGAAATAATCCGGTAAAAGGCAACGACAGCAGCAAGGATTCATTCTCTTTGCGCGTTTCCGCTTCGTCCAGCCCTTTAATGAACAATAAATATGTAAATTGTTCGATCACACTTAATGGATTGGTGATTCCGCCGGTCCAAAATGTCTCCCAAATCCGGTCTACTTTTTGCCTTAACTCACCTGTAATCATAACGATCCCCTCTGCATGTAGATTCTTGTCTAATTATACTACGGACTGTCCTAATATGACATGTTTCCGCAAACTAACAAAATACAATCCAGCTTCATTCATCCGATAACCGAACGTCTCAGACCAGGCCTTAGCATAAGCCTGCACTTGCGGCGCATAAAACCGAACAAACTGCTCCAATTTGCTCTCATCCAATTGATCCGTTTTGAAGTCAACGATCACCCAGCCATCTTCCTCTTCGAAAGCGAAATCTATTACACCCTTCACCAAGATATGGCCACCGTTATCAGTCTGATATTTCAATGCCGCGGCAGCTGTTTCCGACATCGTTTGCTCGGTTGCGGGATAAGACATTGTCTCCCCATTGCTCTGAACCATCATAATCGGGATTTCAAACAATCGCTGCTTCGCTTGAATACTGCGCTGCCAGAGTTCGCTTTCGAGTACTTCCCGGAGTGTTGACAGAGCATCCCCCGCGTCCTTCTCTGATACTCCTTCGGTCTGGCAGAGGTATTGAACGTATACAGGCAATTCGCTCATCGGAAGACCTTTTCCAACTGCTTCAAGTCCCTTGTGGATCACACTGCCGAAGGATTGGCCTCTTCCCGTGGCTGACCATTCCGGTGTGTCGCCAACGCTCTTCGTCAGCCCAGTAACAGTTGCTTCGGCATAAGTCGGTCGGCGAAGCTGCTGAAATACTTGATCTCTCAGATCCAAGTAAGCACCTAGATCAATGGATGAGGCTTCGGACCCGGATAAACCAGATGAAGTTGTCCCAATTACAATATCTCCGTCAAGTTCCCGATCATACTCATCTGTTTGAACATCCGATTCCGGAACATCCAACTCCCGGATTAGCTCCATCCCATCCATGAGTGAACTCCACGGGCACTTCGCCGGCTGCTCGGGGTAGAGACTGACAACTAGCATTTGCTTGGCCCGCGTCGCCGCGACGTAAAGAAGCCGATCCCGCTCCGCATGCATGAATGCTCGTTCCCGCACGCTCATCGCTTCCCAGCCGACCGGCTGGGCAATCGTTTCTTTCTGAAACCCTTTCGATTGCTGGATCAAGAAATAGCCCTGAGCCTCGGACTCCGAGCGATCAACAAACTGGTCAGCGTCATGATCCTTCTCCCCGCAAGGACAAGCGAGAAACACGATAGGCGCTTCAAGCCCTTTTGCCTTATGCACGTTCATGATCCGTACCGCTTGCCCTTTGCCTGTGTAGAGACTGGCGGTTTCCATACCTTGGCTCTCCCGAATGGCCGAAATCGCATGCGCCAGTTCATGCCAATCCGATGCGAGCATGGCGTCACGCTGCAATCGCTCCAACATCTTAAGCAGTGTTCCCGACCGATTTGCCCCTGCTTCTAGCACCGTGGAATAAAGCAAGAGACCGGTATCCTCCATAATACGGTACAAAGCTGTCCATGCAGGCAATTCTTTCACCCAGCTGGCATATTCCCGCAATTTACGGCATACAGCAACAACTCGACTTTCCTGTTCTTTTGACTCCTCTGGCAGCCGATAGATGGACCATGCATTCCCTTGAGCACGATACTCCATCAGCTCCTTGTCGCTAATGCCGAATAGAGGTCCGCGCAATACGCTCAGCATCGCCACTTGATCGGACGGATCGGCCAGGTAGAGGGCCAATTGTCCCAGCGTATGAAGCTCGGGGTATAGAGCGGAGCTTCCTACAGTTTCCGCAGCAACGCCCCGCTTCTCCAATTCTTCTGCGTAGAGATGCAAATAATGCCTTGTCCTTGTCAATATAAGAAAATCATTGGGCCGTGCCTCTCTGAACACCCAGGATGCGCCATCCCGCTCCTGAATAAGCAAATTTCCGTCGCGGCAAGCCCACGCGATGTATGCGGCAATACGCTGTGCGTCAACCGCCGCTACTTCATCCTTGCCTCCGGGAATTTTCGGGTAAGTGAGTGCATAAACCCCGTGACCCGCGCGCTTATTCCCCTTTGGATTCGGTATATTCGTTTCCATCCGGACATACGCCGCTTGAACATCGGTTTCCCGGACGGGAAGCTTGCCGACAAATTGCCCGTTCACAAAAGCGCCGATCGCATCGACGGACCGGAAATTGCTGGTCAAGTGAAGCACATCTCCACATGCTTGAATCCGCGATTTCACCTCGTTATAGATGGAAATATCCGCGCGGCGGAAACGATAGATGGACTGTTTCGGGTCTCCCACGACGAACAAGGAGCCGGGCTTTGGCGTAAGCTTCCGCCAATTCCGTTCATTCAGGTCATCGTCAGCTCCGGTTAAGAGAAACATCATTTCCGCTTGGACCGGATCGGTGTCCTGAAACTCGTCGACCAAAAGCCGTTGATATCGGCCGGCGAAAAACGCTCGAACCTCCGGGTAATCACGCAGAAGACGGCAGGCATACATCAGCAGATCCTGAAAGTTCAGCTTCCCTGCCTGCAATCGCCGTTCTCTGCAATACTCCAATGCAGGCAGGACAAATTGAATGACATTGGGATACAGATATTCCCGCCACGATTGAAGAAAGGGGTACAGGACCGTGATCTGCCAATCGTGAAATCGTTCGGAGATGGCTTTGGCTTGCTTCTTATCCGTCCATTTGTACTGCTTCACATCCAGTTTGAAGTCAAACATCTTCGCAAGCGTTAGCATCAACATATCGTCCTGCTCATCCGACAACCGCAGCATACGATTAGCAGTACGCAGTTTTGCCTGAAGATTATCCCACCCTTTTTCCGGTTCAGCTGTCGGTAGAAACCTGTTGGCTTCTTCAATCATGGGAAGCAAGGAGAGTCGGATGAGGTTGAAATCAGGACGATGAACCGGTTCGCAAGGGATTTGGAGATCCGTAAAAATAGATACCCGATCATAGACATTCTTCAGGATGCTGACGTCGATTCCCACCTCGGTAAAGGAGGCAAGTGCTTCACTATCTTCCTCCTGCAGCTGAATCAGATATTCATCCCAGCATTGATCGTGGAACGCACGATTCATTTCATCATCCATTTCTTCGAAAGAAGGGTCCAATCCGGCCTCAATCGGTCGCTCGCGAAGCATGGAGGAACAGAACGCATGGATCGTTCCAATAAAGATTTGGTCTAGATTGGCCAAAGCTTCTTCCATTCGTTCTCTAGTTTCGCCTTCAATATCAGCCGTTTTCCGCTCTAAAGCAATGCGGAAACGCTCCTTCATCTCATCCGCCGCTTTATTCGTAAAGGTGATCGCCGCAATATGCTCCATCTTCGCCGTTCCGGACTCGATGAGTGCCAGCAATCTGCCGACCAAGCTGGTTGTCTTTCCCGAGCCTGCACCGGCTTCTACCAGAAAGGTCGTGTTCATCTCCTCCAATATCCTCTTTCTAGCTTGTTGATCGGATGGTTCATTCAATGTTCTCCACCTCCAGCAGCGTGTGCAACAGTTCCGAATTTGCTTCATCCTTTCGCTTATGGGCCATCATCTCTGCGTGCTCTCCGCATACAGCCGCATAGTCGCAATATCGGCAGACCGCAGGATTTGAAGCGGGAATAAACAATCCCTGTTCCATCGACAAAAGGATTCCCCGGATCACCGCGGTGACTCGATTCCGTTCGGTTTGCGGGCGTGCAATCACTTGCCCGTGCCCCCGTTCGCTTGGAAAGACGTAAGACGCTTCAAGCACTTTTGCATCAGAATCCACACCCGTTTGCCGCATCCATAGCTCCGTCCCCATTGCGTAAAGCGCGTGTTGCAGCTGCGTACCGCCTGCGAACATGCCATTTTCCTTGTAAGGCCGAGGACTGCCGGTCTTATAGTCGATAATCCGATATTGATGCGGCGCAACTTGATCGATCCGGTCGACGATCCCGCGCAGCGTAATCGCCATGTCCTCGCCAAGCTCAAGGTGCAACGGCTGGCCGTCCACGATGAGCTCTTGTTCGAAAAACCGGGGAGCCGTCTTAGCCTGCAATTCCATGCGATAGAACACGTCCACATCCCGGAGCATCGCTTGCCGTTCCCTCTCAAACACATGAGGGCTCGGTGCCGGAATCCGCTCGGCATACAAGAGAATCGTCTCCTCCGCAATACGAAGCAAACGGGCATGATCGTGTGTAATAGGCATGACTTTACTTGCGTTGACTTCCGTCATATAACGACGATAAACCTCGTGCAGCAGCGAGCCTCTTTCATTCGGCTTCAGCCAGGAGGTACGGTCAAAAGTCACCTGATCTTTCACGCGAATCCTGAGCACATATTGGAAAAAGTACCGCATCGGACATTCCGCGTACTTCTCCAATTGACTTGCGCTAAGCGTCCGTTCGTCCCGGTCTTTCCAATAATCAGTCCATTCATCCCCCGCTATATATCCGTCATGCTCCGTCACTTGCGAGCTGCCACGCGCCTCGAGTGCAAGTCTGCCTTGACGAAGCGACGGATAGACCGATTCGATGAAGGATTGCCGGTCCCTCATAAGGTTTACATTCGCATGGATTTGTCGGAAGACATAATGAGAGCCGTCCAATGGCAGTCCATTTAGCTCAGTAGAGGATGGCTGCTCTACATCCAAATACCCGACAGGTTCGCCTAAGCTTCGGTGCAACATCTCATAGTCCGCATTCGTTTCTCCGGATACTTTTCGGAATACCTGTAGAAGTTGAAAAGCCGGGCTTGCTGTCGCTCCTTCTGCCAAGTCATACGACGAGAAGCTAAATGTGATATTGCCGCTTATCATCCCAAGCCGACCATCACGAAGGCGTTGCCGATCTCTTTGTCTCTGCACGGCTGTATGAAGCCCGGCACCGATCCGTCTGCACTCTTCATCGAGAAGCATGGGATTTTGCCTGATATTCCCGGACCACGACTGTTCATCCATCCCGAGAAGAAACGTATGTTTTCTCCCGCTGATCCCCCCGTTCGACAAACTCGATATGTACAGGAATCCGGGCTTGGGTAACCGTTGCACCCCGACTCGAAGTTCCTGCAGCATGTCTCGGGCATACAAGAACATTTGCTGAAACGGCATCGAGTCCGGAACAGGACATTCCTGCAGTTCTTTAGCGATACCTTTCATTTCTTGCAGGACGATCGCATCCTCTTCCGTTCCGCATACACCAAATCTATCCAAGATGTTAACGAGCCATCCCCAGATTCCCTTAGGAGAGGAGAGCGCCGCTTCGTCTGGAAACAATTCTCCCAGGAGGTTTGTCAGATGCTTCTTGATGTCGTCATCCCGCTGTTGTTGTTCCGTCCGCTCCCGTTCTTCGGGTCTTTCATCTGCATCCCCTTGGAACCGAACATGCCCCGACCCCAGCAACTTGATATACCGTTCTTTCCCCCAGCCGATTCCGCTTTTCTCCAGGGCTCGAATACAATCCGCATTCGTTATTCCTTGGTCACGATCGGAGAACGTGATCAATTGCTGCTGCAGCATCAATACGAGCTGCCGCACCTGATAACCGGACTCCAACCAGTTCAGCAGAAAATGTGCGGCTCTTCCCATTCCGGATGTAATCACAGGCAGCCCGTCTGCATAGGAACAGGGAATACCGAAAGAAGCACACATGGTCGAAATAACCAACGCATATTCTTCATCCGGTACGATCATCTCCACTTCATCCAATGGCATCCGGCCCTGAATAATGCGTCTCAATGCTTCGCGAACCTCCGCCAGCCTTCCGGTCGCATGATAGAACTGAACCTTTCCGAACGGCATTGTGGATTGGACGTCAGTGAAGGAAGAAACCGCTATAATCCTCGTCATCCGTCCGTTTGACAACCGCTCCAGCATTCGAGCGGAAACCGGTGAAAGCGGCATAGGGTCTGGCAGAATAAGCTCCACGTTTTCCGGCAATTGGGTTGGTATATGCGACAAAAGGCCGGGGAAATCGATCCAGCTCCGCTGATTCAGAAAGCGCTCATACGCTGACAACACCTTTCTGACATAGCTGCCTTTTTGCTGGCTCATAAAGTGGTCGTCTCGAAGCTCCCCCGCACTCACTCCGGCACGGCGCAGATCCATAATGGCTTGGTGAACATGCATGGCAATACCAGGCTTTACTTGATCCACCGCGATGTAGGAATCCGGCTTGGAAGCCATTTGTTCCATGACATGATGGATAATCCAAAAGGACCGCTGTTCCCCGATTAAAGTCAGCCCTTGTTGATACAGGGAGAACTGAACCTGACTTCTTACAAAGGATTGAACCGTTTGGACCTCCACATTCATAACCGGCCCTAATTCCCGGCATATTCGCATCAACCAGGACTGTCCTTCGATGTAGGAAGGAGCAATAACAATTTTGCGGCGAAATGGCTCTCTACGGATTGCATCATATAAACGTTCTAGAAACGTGCCTACTATTTTCAAAAGGGATACCTTCCTTTCGTCTATCTTTCAACAACAGCAACTTACTGCCCATACAACTGTCCCCAACGCTGTAGCTGTTCCTTAAACTTTTCCCGGACAGATGCAGGCTCTAAAATCTCCGCTGAAGGTCCGTACTGAACCACCCAATTCATAAACTCCCGCTCGTGGTTGACGGTGACCTCGAATAATAAGCTGCCGTCCGGCAGATCGGTCATCTTCGATCTCACGAACAATTCTTCTTCCTTCACATAGCGGGCGACATCCGGATGGAATTTAATCTTAAAAGTGATTAAAGAATCCCCGCGTTCAATCGACCAGGTATGCTTCATATACTGAGCAATGTTAAAATCACCCTTGTCGAATCGATTACTTGTCAACTCTACATGGCGGAAACGGCTTATACGAAACGTGCGAATGTCCTGCTTGGAATGACAATAGCCGATCAAGTAAAACCGTTGATCCCGCGGGACCAAATAGTACGGATCAATTTGGCGCTCCGTCAATTCATTCCGGCTCTGGGTATGGTAAACAGCCCTGATCGTCTTACTGGCGATAATCGCTTCCATGATGGACAGCAAGAAGTTGGCACTGTTCTCCCGATAAGCCGGGGTGCCCATTTGGATCATGTCTGCGACATTTTCCAGTGTATCGTACCGCTTCCGGGTTTCTTTCACATGGGTAGCCATCACCTTGTCGTAGGCGGATTCAAAGCCTGGAGGCAATTTGCTGGTGTCCAACACGGAGGGCAGGACAGAGAACACCAACGCTTCCTGCTCCGTGAAATTCAGCGGGTACATGGCGAAATTACCGACAAAACGGTACCCTTTTCCGTAACCCTCGTTTGTAATCGGTGCGATCAAGTCCAAAATCCGCATGTCCCTATAAATCGTACGATCCGTTGTCTCGCATTTGTCCGCCAGCTCCTTGGCCGAAATCCCCGGATTGGATTGAATGGCGAGAAGTATTTTAAAGAGCCGAATCACTTTATCCGTCATGCTATATCTCCTATCGTGGCATATAGAATGTAAATCCTTATCATCATTGGGATTCTACGCTTTACCTGGTTCTTCCTGCCTATAAGGAGAAAACGAAACGTTCTCTGTCGTTTTGATGATGTACACTTCCTCTAGACCCGGCGTAAGTTCAACAATTGCCGTATCCTTAACGACAAATCGCACCATGCCGCAAACATGATGCTCAAACATATCATAAATCCGGCCGGCGCTGCGGCATCCTTTCGGTACGGTATGCGGACTGTTGGCGACATAACCGATTTTGCCCAATGGGATCATATCCACCTTTATCGCTTCATGGTCATGCGGATTATCCGGGTCTTTGATCAAGTGAACGACCTGACCCGGCTTTAGAAATGCTGCTCCGTAGTAATGCTGCGTGCCTGTGACGGCGATATAGATCGGTTGATCCACTGTACTCACTCCCGCATGTCTTTCCTTCATTATGACGGATCGCAACGACCATAGATTGTCAGCGAATATATGTTCTGCGCACAAAAAAAGCACTGCGGCATCTCAACTTGAGATCGCAGTGCTGCATTCATTTTAGAAAATGGGCAAACTGATCCGGCGCATTCCGAATGTCTTGTGCCAACTTCTCGTATTCCGCGGATAATTTGACCGAACGAACTCTTTTGGCGTCTTGATCGCGCGGCTCAATGAATCCTTCTTCTCTCCAATGACTTACCTTTTCCCTTATTGAACGGTCCGACAAACGCAGCAGGTCCCTCATTTCGCTTGTCGTTAGGGTATCTTGTTTAAAGGTTAATTGAGCAAACACCATTCTTTGCTGGGGATCTAACTTGCGAATTAGATCCGGTTCGATTTTCGTCATTTGAGCAGATTTCTCCGTTACGATGGCAGCGGCTTCTTGAAAAACCTCCGCCAAACCATCGATAAAGAATTCCAGCCAAGGCGTCAAATCAGCTTCATTCCGCCCAAAATAATAATTGTGATGGAGACCCAACTGGAGTCGGCGATAATATTCAGCCAAGTTGCGGTCATAGAAATTCTCGAGTACAAATAACCCCTTTAAGCCATATCCGCCGCGTCGTAAAAGATATGTCGTGATCATCCGAGCCGTTCGGCCATTCCCGTCCAAATACGGATGAATCGTTAGGAACTGCCACATGAATATGCCAGCCTTGATAGGAACCGGAACCGAATAGGTTTCCGGCGAGTTCACCCAGGCAACCAAATCCTCCATTAATATCGGGACATCTTTCCATTCCGGCGGCAAATAAAAACCGGAGGCATTGCGGCTGCCTACTTGATTCTGTTCTTCGCGATACTCGCTAACACGCGGTCTTCGTCCGTGCGATATTCGGATAATGGCATGCAGCTTTTTAATAAATTCCTCTGTGACCGGGAGCTGTCTTTTTTCGGCTTCATCCAGGTATTCCAAAGCTTTCATTAAGTTATAAACTTCCTGCTCTTCATTGTCATTGCTGGTTTGGTACAAGACTTTTCGCTTCGTCGCCTCGTCAAGCGTGTTTCCTTCAATTTTCGTTGAAAGAATGACCGTCTTTTCCATCGATTCTTTCTTAAGCATATCCAGAATAGATGCGGGCAATGGAAGCAAATCCACCACAACACTGGCTCGTTGTATATCCATTAGTCTGCGGGCTATGGTGTCCGTTATTGAATATTTGGGTGTAAACATAACATCACCTTCCTCAATAACATTGTACCATTGCCGCTATTTTGCCGCAAAGTATTTTTGTTTCATTGCATTTTCTTCGTATATTTTAATTTCTACAATGACATCCTGTACAACGCTTTATTCTCCAGCCCTCGGACCGGCTGTGTCCACAACTCCTTGTCCGAAGTGGCGCTTAGTGCGTCCTCCGCCATCTGGAGTTTGGCATCCAGTGCGTCAATATAGTGCAATGCTACCGCTTCTGCCGTTTGCGGCTGTACCGGGCTCCCCCATTCTCCGAGGTTATGGTGAGAGAGAATAAGGTGCTGCAATCCGATTACTTGTTCCGAATCAAGCGGAAGTTCCAGCCGCAATGCAGCTTCTGTGATCCAACCAGCTGCCATTGCAATATGACCGATCAACTTTCCCTGAGTGCTATAATCTGTCACGACCCCAAGCTGAGCGATCATCTCCTCTGGCTTTGCAATATCGTGCAGGATAATCCCGGCTTTGATCATGTCTGCATTCAGAAATGGCCGCTGCTTGCATAGGAACTCACCAATTTCCAGCATACGAACGATATGATAAGCCAGTCCGGCAAAGTATGCATGATGGTGCATTTTGGCTGCCGGATAATGAGCCAGTTTCTCACTCACCTTATCGACGCAAAAGCTTATAATATCACGAATGACCGGGTCCGAAATACTCTCGATTACTCTGTATATGACCTCTAATAATTCCGCAGATTCAATTGGAGCCGCCCGAATAAAATCGGTTAGAGACACACCGTCTTCATTGCTTACATTGCGAATCCGGGTGATCTTAACCTGCGGCTTTTCCCGATACAATTGAACGATTCCCTGAACCTTGACAAGCGTCATCGGAGTAAAGTCGTCTTTTTCCGTTTCCTTCACATCCCAATACTTGGCAGGAAGCTGGCCGCTGGCATCACACAGCACCAAATCGAAGTAATCCTTTGCCGGGGATGTGTTGGTCTGCTTCAGCTCCAGCTCTTTCAGCAAATAGAAGCCGACGAATTCATCATTCGTACTCAGATCTTTAATCAATGTCATTCTGTTCACCCCCAATTACAACTCCAAAAACTCTGCCTCTGCCTCGGTAATCTCATATTCCTTGAATTGTAAGTATTTCTTTAACGTACCCGTCATTTTCAAGGGATAAGGTTGTGCCGTAGTCGATTCAAAGGTGACGCACACTTCACGTAAGCGATGCACCATCCAAGCTAAGCGCTCTCGGTCTTGCCTATCCATCGGACCTAATGGCATATATTCCACAACTCGGGGTTGCTGAAATGCCGTTTCAGGGTTATCGTACTTGGTCATAGATTTGGCAATGTTCCTCTGGGTCTTGGGTTTGGTTCCTACACCGTAATACAGTCCGGACTCGTTATCAGAATAGACACCTATAGAGAATGACATGGGGCGAAAACCATAGGCTGGAACGTCATCATTGGAATTAACACGAATAACGGTCATCCCCTGATCGTTCTGTATCCATCCAGGTAAGTCAGGAATCTTACCACGGCCAATTTTGTTGTTTTGAATGCCGTCCAACCCTTTATATCGAAGCTCCGCTTCAACTAATACGATCGGCTCCTTGCCACTCATTCGTTCCATTCTTAACTGCTCACCGAACCAGCGAGCGACCTCTTTCTTTAGCGCATCCGGGGCTTTGGGAAGCGGATCAAATTGATCTGTTTTCAACACAGCTTCTGATAAACTCAACCATTCCTCACTGCCCCGGCTTTTTACCATTAATACACCGTCTTCCAATTTCGTAAGAATCGCATAAGTTCCTTTATCACCTGAAACCAGATCATAGGCTATGATTGGGCGTTGTTCATTTACATCCATATGTGCCTTGTAATCGATAACTCCCGCATCCCCCAATAAATCCAAAATACAGTTGAAGACTTTGTGAATATAGCTTGACTCCGGTTTATCTTTCTTACGTTTAGACTTCTTTGCCCCGTTTTCGGGATAGACGAATTGAGTGATCCTCCCCGTTAATTGAAACCCTTTGCGTACGGCTTGCTTGGGATCTATTCCTTCGCCAAGCTTCTTCCAGTCGTCTTTAGGCAATATTTCAATCAATGAGCAAGTTATGGCTTGATTCCCTTTAACATGTTCGATGCTTCGGAGGATTTTGTTGGTTCGATGTTCATCCGCCAGGTCCTTAAGTGCTCCGCGATCCAAGCCATCTACATAGTCCTTCCTGTCACACTTGACCACAATGATGCGGTTTCGAGAGGAAGAGTTCAACCTAAAAACTTCTCCGTCAACATGTTCAGCCAGCAACTTTCCTTTATATTTTTTAGCCTTCAATGCTTCGACGACACATTGATAAAGAGAGTCCGGTCCCCACACTTCAAGAACAAAATCTTTATCATGACCGCAGTATACGGGTGGGATCGGTTCTCTCACTCGCCTCCTTGTCCCTTCTAGCTTAGGCTTCGGCACAAGTGGCAACGGCGTAAGCGATCTCCAGTCGGATACATTCTCCCGTACCATCTCGTAAAATCTCATTTTCTCCTGAATGCTGATTCCCGCTTCAACATATAGGGGGTTAAAGACTCTGTTATTATGAACGACCCATATCTTAGGGGAACGATCTGAGTGATACTTGACTGGATTTGTTAAGATATCCTCAGTCGATAACGGATTGCCCCATAAGACATCACAAAACAATTCGTCGAGCCCTTCAGACCAACGTGTATAAGGCTCAGTTCCACCTTCTCTGCGAAAAGATAAACTCGCGTACGAACGTAATCCCATTCCCTGATCTTTGATCAGAGGATTGTCCATGGAAACCAATAACGTGCTATTAATGCCGCCTTTCAGATATTTGGTCTCCTGTGGTTTCGTAATAAACCGTCTTATTCCAGCCGAAACCATCAATAATAGTCGTTCCGGCTCACCGGCCCTATATTGTAACCGAAATCGGACGACATAAGAAAAAGTACCAGATCTAGTGGTTATGGGCTCAGACATGCACTCTGCCTTTTGCGTGGCATATACCTGCGAGAACATAAGCTCAACAGGCTCATCCCGGTTATCAAGCAGTAGTTGTTTCGGACTCAAGCAAAATTGATGTGCAACTAGAGCAGGAAGCAATTCATATTTTAACCTTGAATCACGATGCAAAATGGAATCTACCGCCTCGCTTCGCCAGTCCATTGTACTCGTATCCAAATCATCCGGTGCAGCTACGCCTTGCCTCGTTGCTATTTGGTTCATCCATCCCTTAGCCAGTAATAGGATCATTCCAACCGGGACTGGCTGCGTTGCAATGAGCCACGGACGGTTTTCATCCAGATAAAATTGGTTATTGACCGAGACGATCTGTGGAAATATACTTTGCAGTTTTTTACCTAATGGCTTAATCGCAAAGGGCAGCTTAACGCCATTATAAAATTGACGAATAAATTCTCTCCAAACCGTTGGTATATCCAGTAGATAGATCTGCTTATTATTCCAAGCATTTTGGTCGCTCTCGAAAGCATACAGCTGCAGCAATTTACCAGTCCGACTCATGGGCCTCATTCCTTTCCATCATGACTTTCATACTGTCTATAAATGGTCCATATAAACTGCGAAATGCTGGATTTGATTCATGATCCACCATGATCTTCAGCCAGTAATCCAACATCGATTCCCCAACATCCGTGCGCATGGGCTGAGCTAGAAATTTACCATCACAGTAGAACACTCTCGCCGGTGTGCCTTTGCGAAGAAGCCTTCCAATCGTTTGCCAGACTGGGATAAACGTATACCAGGCTATGGTCTTTCTCTCCGCAGGATTTAATACGGACCAATAGTCTGGTTTACGGTACATCCGGTGGAGCAAGCTATTACTTTCGCTGCGAATGAGGTCCAGTGCCTGCCTATAAAGCTTGCCTTCAAAATCGGCACGTTCAATGAAGTCAGGCAGTTTGGCATGCAAAAGTTGGATGAGATAGGTCATGTCCTGCGGTATCGGATATGGCCGTATCATAAAAAACACAGATCCGAATAATGAACCTTTCGTATCATCCAGAATGTTATAACCGCGACTTATCGCAAGTAACGGGGCGATCAGCACATCAGCGTTTTCGTTAGCAAACCGCTCTAATTCTGCTCTTGAAAACTCGGCTTCATGAAAATGATCCGGGTCCCTCGTTAACTGGCGGTATCTATTTTTCCAAGAAGAATGTGATGCAAATACGGCTCCGACATCAGCAACGTCTTCATAAGAGTTGACAATCAACAGCACTTTACGATTTGCACCCGAGTAACGCCACTCCAGCAATTCTTGTTCAATCTTGGACATTAACTTGGCGGTTAGCGCACGTAGATTTCGTTCTCTCCTATCCTCAATCTCACCGGATATTTGGATAGGGGTTTCCTTCCCGTGCTCATAGATCGGATAATATTCCTGGTGAATGACTGGAACACCCAGATTGGATTCCAACAGCCATCCAGGCAACGATGCAATATGATAATGGGCTGATCCTGGAGCCAGACTTGTACCTGAAAGCAGAACAACCGCAGGACCTTCATATCCATCTATTCCAGCGTAGATCGATTGCCAGTCTTCAAGGAGAAGTCGACCGACACCTGAATACTGAACGGCTTTGAATGTACCTGTGTCATTCCCAGGTTTTACTTCATACAGATACCCCGTCATACGTCCTGTCATCGCATCTTTCATAATTGCTGAAAACTCACGTTGAATCGTGTAGAGTCCCTCGAATTCAGATAATTTTCCTAATTTGGCTTGAACTAGCGGATAAAGATCCATGAACACTTGTATATCATGATCGATAAGTGCCAGACATAAATATAATTCCAACGAATGAACCGGGAATTTCAATCTTCCAACAGGGTTTGTCTCACCGCCCAACTTATGGAGAATGGTAGTTAGAGCTTGTTCCCGCTCCTTCTTCGTTCGAGCTTGCAGCATTTTCGTTACATCTGCATAGATAGGGTGGTCCAGCGGATGATCCGCATAGTTGCGTAATTCCTGTTCAATTCTCTCCCGATTCTGTTCGTCCTTGGCGAAAGCGCCACTGATGCGATAAGCTTCGGTAGAGAGCCGTAATAGCTTCCGGTACAAAAACTGAGCGAATTCAGGCGATAAATTCAATGTACGATATACACCGCGGCGGATGGTGCTTTCAAGGCGATTCAGAACATCCATCCAGTCTTGTACAACCTCGTCATGTGCATACTTACCATAATAACCTATCGTTTTTCGAAATGATTCTAACAGGGTCTTCTCAAAGAGATGCTGAGAGTTACCAAACAATGCAATCTCGGAGACGAAGGAATCGTCGAATTGCTTCTGAACCGCATCGGCTTCATCAACGAAAATGATGTCTAACAAGTCATACATCGCTTCATAGACTGTTCTCTCATAAGGGTCCAGCATAACAGGTAGTTTTGTTTTCAATATGCTTGCTGAGGTTGTAACCCATACTTCCGCATGGATCAGGGCTGCGAAATCGCGATAGATTCCGCAACTGGCTGCATAGGGGCATACGCACTTTTTCTCCTGCTGTATTAACTGACGACATGGATAATCTGTCGTATTTTCATGGTCATTGGCAAGGGCATGGATGATGCAAAAATCGGATACATGTCGGAGTTCCAGATAAGAATCCTGCCCCCAATCCGTTACATCCCGAATCTGATGGCGACGGGCGGATATATAATCTTTCTGATGTTTACGGCGACCCGTTCTTCCAATTACAGGAACAGCGTTAATTCCCAATAAACGAAGTTCCTTAACTCGATTTAATACTTGAGGGACACTGCTCTCAATGAATCCGACACGAGCTCCTGCTCGGACTAATCGATCCGTTTCCAACACCATAAATGTGGATTTTCCCGACCCCAGTCCCCCTACGATATGCTGTAAGCCCTTATACTCAAACTGTCGGATACTGGGGTTTGTCAATGATTTTAGTTTAAGTCCAATTCCGGCCCGTTCCTTCCATTCCAAGGCTGCCGAAGCTTCTCGCATCCCCTCTGTCTGATAGGTATGCTCGTCTCCAAGATGAAGTGTAAATCTCCCCTTCGGTCTATATCTCGGAAATGTTGACGTATTAACCAACGGCGGTGGGATTTCTCCGACATAACGAATGGACTCTTGTTCCTGATTATATTTGTAATAGTGGAACTTGCCCGATGTAGCAAAGTGTATATCTTTAGACTGATGGGCAACAGCTTGTTCAAATAATTGCTCGTACCATTTCCTGCGATCGGCGAACAAGGCAGGAGTCCGGAGTCTCCAATGCCTACCGTCGTTTTCATATAATCTATATTCAACCGAAACTTCTTCATATCGTTCGAATAAGTTGTCCCATGTCATCCTTGAGCGCAAAGCACTATATAAAACTCTTAAACGGTGTGCAATCTCCTTCCGAGCAGGCTTGGGAAGAATAGGTGAGTCGTAACCTGATAAAATCGTATAACCTTCGCTGATATGCATAGAAGAATCAACCATCAAACATCCTGTAACGAACAATTCCACAGTATAAATGGTTTCAATGTTTTGCCGCGGCAATCCAGATGGCAAGAGACGCGGAAGGAACTGCTCAAAATAGGTCCAATACGATACTCTCATCTCTCCGTTGCCTCCCCAGCCAGATGCTTCTGCACATCCCGCTCATTTATGACTTTCAGATGACTCGCATGAGCCATAAGTGCTTGTTTAACAAGCTTCGAGTAACCGGGGTATATTTTCGTTCGGTATTGCGGAATGACAATATATACATGTGGGTCTCGATATTTCTCTAGTTGGTGGGGTTGCATTTTATTGAAGAAGTTAGCCAGGTGTAGGGGGTGCTTAAAATCCTTCATATCCAGATAGACGATATGCGTATCCAATTCGACGGCTAAATCAAACCGGTCTACTTGCGGAAAGAGTTCAACTTTGTAACCTTTCTTCGTTAGCCAATCTTTAGCTGTAAGTTCAGCCAACCCTGGCAACATCGTGTACCGATAAATTCCATAACGCAATCGATGCATGGGCTCATGGATTTCCCATTTCTTAAGCTCTCCGCGACTGGCCAGTTTCCCACAAAGATCTTCTGCCCCGCATTGCCAGTGATCGTTACGAAATTCCAGCGTCCATCCGCATCGTGGACATTTGCGATATCGTTCTACATCGTCCGAAATTTCTTCATAACAGCGACTAAGCTTTTTCATCAGTTCTGTATCCTTAAGCTCCAGCCCAAACTCCATTAAACGGTAAGCAGATACAACCGGATTGGTAATAAGGAACTCTCGAAGTTTTCGGTACTTCTCCTCTAGCATCGGCATTGTCCCTCGGCAGTAGCGCAATATCTCTACTATTTCTTGTGTCTGAGCTTCTTCAGGCGAATCGTACATGATTTTAAATTCACGTGCGTCTGGTGACAAGCCCAGATCCGGAATCAAGAGCGGCGCTTCCTCCGGATAGATACCGGCTACTACAATTCCCCATTCTTCTGCCGGTTTTTGCAACAATTGAATAAGTGAATGCAAATCAATTGGAGCTTTTTTTCCCTCCAACATCAGGAGTCGAACAAACTGCATATGTCCTTGACGCAATAGAGCCGGCGGCTCGCTGAAGTCTTCTCCCCACTGTGACAAACCTGCGATTAAGTTTAACAAACAATCCCTCACATCATTCTTATCAATTTGCATTTCAACACCACCGGTAATGGATTAAGAATCACCTAGTATATTTTTATTTTATAGTTAAGTCATGACAACACTTTGTCAGCGAATATATGTTCTGCACAAAAAAAACGACCAGATCTAATCCGGTCGCGTAGAATTCCTTATTCACATTGGGAGAAATGTAAAATTCAAGATTTAATCATCTTCGGTTAGTAGTAATTCCCTTTTACAAACATCACACTGGACCTTGATAACCAATCCTAGACTTGTTGGTATAAATATGTACGCAAACTTTGCTCCCGTTACATCTTTGGGTTCACATTTATCCCAATTATTAATTTTGTTTTCCATAGATTTGCTAATTTCAAACTTCATATGATTCTCCATAATCAATGTAACTGATCCTTGATCTTATGCACCCATTTTGGAAGAGATTCGGCCTGATATTTTAAAATACTATGTTCAGCTTGCATAACGATTTTACCGGAAACTTCGCTATTATCAATCACAATCAAATGATCAATGAGATGGATATGAGTTAGCAGATTTTGCATGGATGTGGTTTGTCTCCGAATGATGTCTTCAGTCGGTATATGATGTCCGCCGTTTCGAACTCTGGCGGCAACACGTTCGATATTGAGCCGAACATCATTTAGACCCACATAAAACATCGTCACTTCAAAGCCGTTCGCCTTGGCTTCCCGTATCAGTCTTATCGCATTACCGCCGGCCAAAGTCGTTTCTAACGAAAAATCTCGTTTATGCTGAATACATTCTCTCGCAAGCTTAATCGCTTCTTTGCCCGCGGATACTTTGCGGCGATCCGGATGGTCAGAATCAATGCCGCGAGCTAAAGCGTCGGGATCTATATTGACACTGATACCAAGCCTGTCCACTATCAAATTGCGAATGGTGCTTTTGCCGCTGCCGTTATTGCCGGCGAATACAACCATCACTGTGGAGTACTCATTCATGATGAACCCCAGGATTGTCGATTGGCTCGATCACACCGTTTGAATATTCTTTGACAATCTGGCCTTTTTCCGTTTGATAGACAATGTAAGTCCCGTTCGCTTTTGCATCCAGTTTCGCGCGCTCGCCCGTAAGTTTGATCAGTTTTTGCAAATCTTGAACACGATCCATCATTGATCACCACCGAATCCGTCTCCATTTAGACATTATTATAACATATTCGATTATGATCAAAATTACAGGTTTCGCATACCGGTTTGTCCACCCTCATCACAAAAAAATCCGCTGTGCACAAACCGCGTGACTTCTTATTCCATTATAAAGTTCAAAAACGGATCTTCCCCAACTCCTCCCGGAAAGCCGGTCTTCGCGGAAACCTGGTTAACAATTTTTGTGTGACGGTGAACGCTTCTTTCCGTCCGCCAACCTGTTGAAGCATTCGAATGATCCGGCAAACATCGGCGTAATCTCGCCTGTCTCTGGATTGATCCGCCCGGAATTCGATATATGCCACGAAAAGCGCCTTCACCTCCTCCGGGTAATGCGGAAGCAATTGCTCATAGAACGATTCAATTCGGTAAGGTGCCTTGCGGACATGTTCCAAAAGCCGTGCGAACATCTCCTCTTCCACCAGGATTTGGGTATACGTATGCTCTCCCCTCGGGCTCTGCTCCAATTGATCTAACATATCTTGCAGATACAAGGACCATTCTCCCTCATCCGAAAATGTATCCTTCACAGACCGGTAATAATCATATTCTCCGTTCATGATCAGCTCCATCCCGAGTTTCCGCTGCTGTTCGACTTGTCCTGTGCGATGGTATGCCTCATACCGATATTTCTTCCAGCGATAGACGAGCCCCAGCAGCTCCTGATCTTGAGCTTCCCCGGCCTCCGCCAATCGGATCGCTTCCTCGGCATCGCCTTGCTCAAGCGCCGCACGAATCGCAATCTCCCGGATTTCCGGGAAATGCAGATGTCTATACAAATAAGCTTTCGCCTGTTCTTCATCTGAACGTTCCAATATTTGACCATATCGGAGCACAGCCACCCGCTCGTCTGCGTACCTCTTCGACCAATTGCTCCCGGACATATGACCCAGGAGCGAATCCGCCGCATCATCCCATTGATGTTGCATCTCTTCCGACTCGATCAGCGCGCCCGCCGCCTCGAGGAGCGCGAGCTGCCAATCCGGCCACCCGTCATAATAAGGTTGATGTATCTCCTCCAACAACCGACGGAAAATCTTCATGCGTTCTTCCGCCGGAATATGATGGCGATCCTGAACCAGCTTGAAGATCGATTCCAGACAGCTTTCGATCACGATCCCGACTCCACCGTCCGAATCGTCGGCGGACTGCAATAATTCAATCATCTCTTCGATGATGCAAAACAGAATCGCCAGCCCGTGCAACCATCCCCCTTCATCGAAGGCGGCGAGAGCCTTTTCAGCGACGATCTTCGCACCTTCCACCGCGCGGCTTACGTTCCGCCAAGACACAAAGCCATGATCATCCGAATATGTGTCAATGTAGGATCGAATCAACCGTCGGCAGGCGTCCAACTCCTGATCCGCGCCCCTTTTCGACAAATGAATTCTAATGCGCTCTTCCGCGGTATATGAATCCGATGCAATCGAGAGCAGCAATTCGATTAATTTCTCCTTGCTCTCTGCTTCCAACAGTTGCCGGAGAGAAGGCTCCGGTGAAGATGCCCCGTCTGCTTCTCTATTCTTAAGCTCGAGGAATACGGCGACTTGATGCTTGCATACCGGCCCGAAATCGTACGGACAATCGCATTCCGATTCCATTATGTTGTTCTCGTTGTCTAGCCTTACATAAACCTCATAATCCTCGTACCCGCGCACAACCGCAGTGTACTTTTCATCGGCAATGGACTTCAAGGAAATTACCCGTCCTTCGGACGCGTATTCCTTCCCTCTGTGTACAACTGCAGGATCTATGTATCTGGAAAAATCGGATAAATTCAAGAGGACCACCCCCTTTGGATGCTTCTTTCCATCTTGGAATTCCAATAGTCGATGAACACCTGATAAGATCGCACCGTGGTAAAGAAGGGAATATGTTGGTCTGCCGCAGCGTCTACATATTCATCTTTTAGAAATGGTGACAGCGACACAGGTCGTATATCGGTTGCCATTTGGAAAATAATCCTGCTCATTTGTTGCTTTTATGCTTAAGGATGTATGTTTTAGCCAAGTGGTTTAGATGGCCAACAGCAATTGAATTGGGATCACTCGGGTCATGCTTCTTCTGCATGGCACGTTCAAATTCATCAATCATCTTTGCAAAATCGCATGCATTCTGCTCAAGACCAAATAAGCGTTTCATGTCTCGATAGTGTCGAAAAAAGACTGCTTTAGCTTGATCATTGGGATAACCTAATTGTTGAAGTTCCGAAATGACCGCTTGAGCATACAGCTTAATCATCGTCTGTCTTGTAGAACGTTTCACCGGTATCCCCTGCCCAAACATTTCTTTATTACTCGAGAATCAACTTCACTTCAATGGATTCGAACCAATCAGAAACACGTTTGCGATTCTGCTCTTCAACAAACTGGTAATACCGCTCTAACTGCTCGCTGTCGGAAGATAACGCATCCTTGAATCTTCGGAATATTCTCTTGCCGCCGCTTAATATGTGCATCAAAGTGGATTGCAGCTTTTTATCTTCAACCGTTTCCGCAAAATCAACCATGTCGGTATATCCTTCATCCGACTCCCGTTTCGGTATCCGAAAGTAAATTTCATTAAAGCCTTCTTCAATGATCTCGCTTAATTCTTCGTCCTCTTCATCCCGGTCAAACGTTCGCAACATGACAACATCTCCAGTTTCGATATTCAGGAAGGACTCTATTCCTTCTACGTACATGTCGTATGCATCCACAATCTCCTGAAACTGCTGCTTGGTCAATTTCAATTCTTTCATAGGTTCTCCCTCAGCTACTGTCGCTTTGATCAACTCGCCGCGTTGTTCCGCCTCATATTCCTCCCACGTGATTCCATACGGGAAGCCTCCATCCGTATATCCGGCGATAAAATAGAAATTCTCGTCTTGCTCCAACAGCCCCGTGAATTCCGATTTCTGACCGGTCCGCTTATTTTTCTTCCTGCCGCGCATTAAGTTCCCCACCTAAATCCATCTTATTTGAGCGTGCAGATTAGCCAAATTGTCATGAAAACCCCAGCCGATCCCTTCTGTTTTCGAAACAACGGCTTCGAGACGTTCCTCGAATTCGTCGAACAACTCGGCTGTTTCATCTTCATTTACTTGATCAATGATATCGGCATACATGGACACCATGCTGTAGTAGAAGCGTTCATCAATATCCCCGTAGCTTAGGGTGAAATCAACTCCATTTTCAACGTAGACCAGCTTCAATTCCAGGGCGTACCTGGAATTTCCAGTCAATCTCTCGAATTCCGAAATCGCATGTTTCGCTTCCTGGAGTCTCAGCTTGCCAAATCCCCGCTCAGGGAAAAACTCTTTCTCAACCTTCTTGCAATACTCTTGAAAGAGAGACTCTACTGCTTCATCGCCCAGTATTCTTACAGCAAGAAACTTCTCCATATCTTTGCTGGCGCCATAACAAGCCTTCACCAAATCGATAAGCTGGTCGCTATTTAGCTGCTTCAGATGCTTATTCAGAGCAGACTTCGTCAGCTTCACAGGCTTTTTCCCTACCGGCCGCTTAACCAGTGACTTGGGGATCAGCTTGTCCTTCTGCCGCTCAAGCTCCTGATTCACTTCTTCGCAGGAGAAATGTTCGGGATCATATCCTTCTCGAACCCAGCCTATAAAATGATCCCGCTCCGGATGATTGGGAGTAAGCAGTACTTCCAGCATATGCTGATGCCCCCACACGCCTCCCACATCTTCCTGCGGACAGCCGCGGGCACCATCTAGACACAAGGGTGCCGGGTCGGATGTCGATGCGTCGATTTTGATCAACGTAACCGTGTGCTGCCAATCATCTCCAAAATCATACACGTATGTAAATACGGTGTTTTCTTCGTGAACATGCTTCTGAACGATTTCCCTCCGTGCATTCAGCACCTCGCGGTCTTCTATATGCTCGAATGTCGGATCGGGCAGACCGATCACCTTTTCTTTCACATGAAACTCGTATAAATGGTAATTTTCCCAACCCATGACCGATTGGATGATTTTGTGAAGCTGATGAAACGTCACGTCCGGATGAAATTGAAACTCCCGCCAAATCTTCGGGGCAATCTCATTCAGTTCGATTCTGCATCTATAAAGCATGATCGTCTGTTCTCCTTTTAAGTATTCCGAGTATATAAACAAACCCACTGTATCTCGGTTGGAATTACAATGGGTAGGCTAAATGGTAAACAGCGGCAAACCGAATGCTTCCCGAACAAAGCTCATATCGTGGTCCCTTGATACAAGACCAAGCTGGTGCTCAATAGAAGTTGCAATAATAATTGCGTCCGGAGTTTTAAGCTTCCGTCCTTTCGACTTTTGTTCCCTGCGTATGTCCCCGGCAAGTCGGGCAACACTGGAACTTACCTCAATACATCTTCGTGAATTAAACAGCTTGATTCCTTGCAAACGATAAGCGGATTCCAGCCCGCTAAACACTTCGCACTCCGTAATGACGGAGAAATAAATCGACATCCGATCGTCACTGGCTTGCCGAACAAAATCCAACGCGGCATGCTCACCAGCCAGCAGTGCAATGGCGATATTGGTATCGAGTAAATAACCATCCATTTAATTCCACTCTTCCTCGCGCATTTTCTTGACTTCATCAGCCAACTGTTTAGCTTGTTCCGGTGTTAAAACCCCGGCCGACTCAAGTATGTCATCAATGGAATAGTCATCCTCGACTTCAATCGTTTGGTTATCCAAATTGATTTTCACTTTGCTTTGCGTAATATTCATCTTCGTCAAGATGGAACGAAGTTCATTAGCCGTTTTTTGATCCATCTTTTTGGGCAAAGACATGGTTAAAACACCAACCTTCCGATTTAAGATTTGCAAAATATTTCCGTATTTCCGACGTATTCTGGGCTTTGCCGGATTTATATTCCATTCTGCTCTGCTCAATCAGGGATTGGAGCTCCGGATTGGCTTCAACATCAGCTTGAATCGATCGCTGTTTTTCGATATCATTTCACTCCTGTCATAATCGTTTCTTCTGTCATACTGGAGCGCTTAATTTCGTGTTACCAACAGTATAACATAACACACTCAAAATCCAGAAGGAGATAAGCCGGCCTCTTTCGGACCAGCTTATCGATCCAGATGGCTTGTCCTCCCTCACCGCACAAACCGCCCGCTGCACACAAAACGCGCCGTTTCCTGACATAGGTTCGTGTTCACAACGTGTTGACAATATGCGCCACCAACCGTAAATTGTGCTCGATCAGAACGTTCCGGGAATGCTGATCGCCTTCGGACATCAGCTGCAAATGCTTCGTTTCGTCTTCTTCCGCTAGCGGCTGGGGGAAAGCGTTGTTCTTGACATACGAAACGAGGAGTGACAGTTGTTTAATGAACAAAGCGACCGCCGCAAATAATCCGGGCAATAAAGACACCTCCTGCTGAATCACAATAGAGCAAACTTTAACCACTTCTTTCCGATCAGTTCATTCTATGTGGGCAGATGCCTATCTGTGCCTGTACGTGGGAAAGAAACGACTTCGGGAGCAAAAAATGGTCATTGAAGCTCAATCTCAACAGACCGATTCTGTCCGGATCTTTCTGAGGATTGGCCCGGTCCAGCATGCCCGGAATGAGCAAATAGGTTGGTCCATGATGTGATCGAATGATTCGATGCGGAAATGGAGCGATCACGTTGAAATCCGTCAATTCATCTTCCGATGTCCTCTCCAGCTTGCTGTAAGCTTGATCCAAGAATCGAACGCGTCTGATATCGCATTGCCCGGCTCCAATCGGATCCAGTCCTCGGAAGTGCAAGCTTTTTTCTTCCAATTCATTTCAAGTTAATTACAAATAGGCGTAACTAAAATTAAGGTTCATTTTAGTTACGCCAAAATGTTAGAATATAATCCGCTTTGGTTCCAAGCTCAGCTCACAGAATATGTTCAAGCTTCCCTAGCTCTTGTTTCGTGATCGGTTTATCACTCAAAAGTTACTTTCACGTCTATCGATTCCAACCACTCAGCAACACGTTTGCTGATTCCGCTCTTCAATAAAAAGGTAATACCGCTCTAGTTGCTCTTTGTCGGAAGATAACTCATCTTTGAACCTTCGGAATATTTTCCTGCCGCCGCTTAATATGTGCATCAAAGTTGATTGCAGCTTTTTATCTTCAATCGTTTCTGCAAAATCAACCATATCCGCAAACCCATATTCCTCCCATGTGATACCATAGGGAAAGCCGCCGTCCGTATATCCGGCGATAAAGCTCCCCACCTAAATCCATCGTAATTGAGCGTGCAGTTCAGCCAAATTGTCATGAAAACCCCAGCCGATATCTACTGTTTTCAAAACGATCGCTTCCAAACGATCCTCGAATTCGTCGAACAATTCGGCCATTTCATCTTCATTCACTTGATCAATAATATCGGCATACACGGAAGCCATGCTATAATAGAAGCGTTCATCAATATCCCCGTAACTTAGGGTGAAATCGACTCCATTTTCGACGTAGATCAGCTTCAATTCCAGACTGTACTTGACGTTCCCGGTCAATCTCTCGAATTCCGAGATCGCATTTTTCGCTTCCTGAAGCCTCAGCTTGCCGAAACCCCGTTCGGGGAAAAACTCTTTCTCTATCTTCTTGCGATACTCTTGAAAGAGAGACTCTGCCGCTTCATCGCCCAGTATTCTTACGGCAAGAAATTTCTCCATTTCTTTGCTGGCGCCATAACAAGCCTTCACCAACTCGATAAGCTGATCGTTGGTTAATTGTTTCAGGTGCTTATTCAAAGCGGATTTCGTCAGCTTCGCAGGCTTTTTTCCTACTGGCCGCTTAATCAGCGATTTAGGTATAAGCTTGTCTTTTTGCCTCTGAAGCTCATGGTTCACTTCCTCGCAGGAAAAATGTTCAGGATCGTAACCTGCTCGAACCCAGCCAATAAACTGATCTCGCTCGGGATGATTGGGAGTAAGCAGTACTTCCAGCATATGCTGATGTCCCCAAACGCCTCCCACATCTTCCTGCGGACAGCTGCGAGCCCCATCTAGACACATGGGTGCAGGATCGGAAGCTGCAGATTCGTCTATTTTGACCAATATAATCGTGTGCCGCCAATCATCGCCAAAATCATAGACGTATGTAAACACGGAATTTTCCTCGTTAACATGGTTCTGAACTACTTCTTTCCGTGCATTCAGCACCTCGCGATCTTCCATATGTTCGAATGTCGGGTTAGGCAGCCCAATCACCCTCTCGTTCACATGAAATTCGTACAGATGGCAATTTTCCCATCCCATGACCACTTGGATGATTTTGTGAAGCTGATGAAACGTCACACCCGGATGAAACTGAAATTCCCGCCAAATCTTCGGGGCAATCTCACCCAGTTCGATTCTGCAAGTATAAACCATTATCGCCTGTTCCCCCTTTCGCTATTCCATATAATATAGAAATAAACCCACCGTACCCTCGAGGGAATTACAATGGGTCACGACCGGTTGGATCGATGTTGACACGACACCTTCCATCCCATGTGCATCTGCCAATATTATACCATATTCATTAAATATCGCGCTTTCTATCCCCCCACAATCCGGAAATCGATATGAGCGGGAGGCGGAAATTGGGCGGCGGCTTCCAGGATCAACTCGTCCGTTACGGCCGCGTTTCGCTCCTTGGCCAGCTTCTCGGCGTTGTATTGATACCAAAGTTCCACGATCGTCGCTTCGCCTTCGCGGATGACGGCAAATTCCGTCTCGAATAAGTCGGCCAAGAAGTCTTCTATATGCAGCGCAAGCGCCGCCTTGCCGACGATAATTCGCAAGCGGTCGCTTTGCTTGAAGGAGGCCGGAAGCGCTTCGTACACGCTCCAAGCCTTCTCGTACTGCTCGCTTCGGATTAACAAATCCACATACTCTTCCGCAAAAGCTCTGTCCGGAAAGCCGTTCTCCATTCCATACGCCCGTTCCATATAGGACAGCGCCATGGCGTTGTCTCCTCGCTCCCGCATCAGCACCGCAATATTGCGATATGCCCATCCCGACGGCTGAAGCGCAAGCGAACGTTCCCACGCTTTCAGCGCCTCCTCTTCTTGCCCATGTTCGTACAGCATGACGCCGTAATGCAAATAAGCGTTCCAGGATTGGCCTTCTTCCCGCTTAAGGCTGTCGGCTAGCATGCTCATCCACTCTTCCTGCACCATCCACGAGACGGGAATCGAATCCGGGTCGCAATCCGGCAGGCGCCCGCCCTGCAACAAGGAAAGCCACGGCAATTGGGCCGTTTCCAAACTGCCGTCGGCAAACGCAAATCCGTCCGGAACCGTTCTGCGCTCAAGCTTTTGTCTGCGCAGCCTCTCGAGCGCCCCCCATCCCGAACCGGCATGCAATTGCTCGGCAGGCTGAATGCGGGCATACGCCCGTAACTTTTCATGGATATCGTATACCATATCGGCGCTCAATTGCTGCTCGACGCGATCTTCAATATATCGGCGCGCGTTCTCCCATTGTTCGTCGTAGGCTTGCTCGGGATCCGCTTCCGACATGCCGATGAGCTGCGTAAATTCCCATTCCGTGGCCGCCGGCATCTCGATTCCGTGCAGCTGCGTCGGAGTAAGCCCGCCCTGAATTTCAATATAGTTTCCTTCGCCGGGCTTCGACAGGAAGTCGCGCCACCGTCTTCCGCCCGCATGATTTCCCCAGCAAAACATTTTCCGGTATCTCAATAAGGAAGTAGACCGTTCGTACAACAATGCGCCGTCCTCATAAACGACTGCTTCCCAAGGAGATTGGCAATCTTCGGGAGTCAAATAGAAATATTCGCTCGAAAACGGAATTTGCATCGGATAGGAGGCATCCGCGCCTGGTACGGACTGCAATTCGGGCAATTCGCCCGCTCCGAACCCTTTCGCTTCGTGATCGATATAAATGACGCTGCTTGTCGAAGAGAAGACTCGGGACGCGGGCGTTTCGGGCGCCGCGATATTCGTCCACCAATACATCGGGACGGAAACGTCATTGTCATTGACAATGCGTACATAAATAGAGAGCTTATCCGCTCCCGGCGGAAGATGGAAGTCGACATGCCAAAATATATTTTTACAACGTTCGTATTCGTAAATGCGTAGAAACTCGTTTCCGTCTTCGCCCCGCAACTTGGCGGCGTAAACGGGAGATGCGGTCGTAAATGTGTGGCCGAGCTGTCCGATATTCCATTCCATCCCTCCGGAGAACCAGGCGTTTCGAATCGCAAGATTGGCAGGCTGAAACACCGGATTCGTATACAGCATGTCCCGGTTTGTCCGTTTATCCTTAAGCGAGTAGAGCCTTCCTCCATATTCCGGCAAGAAGACGGCAACCAATCGATCGTTCTCCAGTACGATCGTCTTTAACAAGATCGGCTTTCGCTCCCTCGTATACCGGTCTTGCATCCGATAAGGCAAATACGTTTCGCCCGCATGCTCCCCTAAATGCCGTTTCAGCTCAGGCGTTAACGTTCCGTTATCCCCCACTTGCCTATGCCGCCGTCTATTCCGAAACATAGGAAGGGGATTTTCTCCTTCCGGCAAAGCGCCTTCAAGGGTCAATGAAGATACCGTGACTTTCATCCTGCTCACCATCCTGATTCGCAAAGTTAATCGTATTATACCGCTGAAAAAACGAACTGCGCTATTCACTTTATTGCGCAAAACTTGTACAATTTTCACCCGTTCCGGGCTTGCTGCAACATTTATCCAACTTATTCCGTCTGAACCAATGAAAACAAAATGATAGAAGGTGATCCGAATGAAGAAGAGAAGCAGAGTGCTGTCGAGCGTATTGGTCGTATTAGCCCTCGCATTTACGTTAGGCGGGAGCGCGTTAGCGTTTCAAGATTTGAAAGACGAGCCGGCCAAAGATAAAATTATGGCTTTGCTCAATGAAGGTATTGTGAAAGGCGTGGACGACAGCCGATTCGCCCCTAAGGAAAAAATGACCTATGCGCAAAGCGTACAGATGATTGTGAACGGATTGGATTTGAATCTCGATACTGTGAAATTCGTCAAAAAGCCGGAAGCGACCGACTATTATACGAATATTCCGAACAACGCCTGGTATGCGGAAGCGTTCGTCATCGCGCAAATCAACGGGTTATCGATTCCGAAGGATATCGATCCGGCCAAGAAGATCACACGCGAACAATTCGCCAATCTGCTCGCGGAAGCGATGTGGACGAAAGGGGATTTCGCCTTTATCGAAATTTGGATTCAAATCGATGACGAGGATTCGATCGACAACCGGTATATGACCAACATCCAAAGGCTGCTGATCGCTAAAGTCGCCTCGCTTGACGACAAACAGCGCTTTCGTCCGCTGGATGAAATCACGCGCGCGGAAGCCGCGGCCATGCTGCATGACGCGAGAAAATTCGTGAAGGAACAGGCCGGGAATGTCATTCCAAAGCTCCCCCCCGCGCAACATGAAGATGTAACCGTATCCGTCGGGAAAATTTCCGACGAAGTCAATAAAGTGACGCTGTCCTGGGGAGAGAAGCCGAATCCCGGCTATAAAATAACGATCCGCAGCATCGATTTCTCCGAGCAAGGAAAAGCTGTCATCTATTATGAACTTCATTATCCGGATCCGAATATGAATTACGCCCAAGTCATCGTTGAACCGAAAGCGGAAACGTATCTTTCCGCAAAACTGGAGGCGGAAATCGCCTTTGCCGGTGCCGGTTCGAAGGGATTCGGCGGCGGATCGAGCAGTTCAAGCGGTTCAAGCGATGCGAGCGACTCGAGCGACTCGAGCGCTTCCCAATCCGTTAGCAACATGTAAGTTGTATTCGGTACAACATAATGTAAGCGAAATGGGCTTCACGGACCGAATTGTTGTAGAATGTACAACATAAACTGGTCATCGTCGCCGTTTCTGCATATTAGGCGCCGGTATGCTGTATTTTTTACAACATCATTGGTAATTTTGAAGTTTTCACACACCTAATGTTGTATTTTATACAGGATAGAGAGGGATTTCGATAAATAAAGAGCCTCCGCATGAGCTGAGGCTCTTTATATTTATAGCAAAGAGAACAAGACGACGAGCGTACCGACGATAAAACAATAAAACGAAAAATATTTCAAATTGCCGCGCGCCATAATGCCCATAAACCATTTCAACGAAAAATACGAAGTAACAAGCGACGCAACGAAAGCTAACGCATAGGGCAGCCAGAGCGTCGACATTTGCGGATCGTGCAGCATATCTTTCCCTTCCAGTACGATGCCGCCGAGACTGACCGGTATGTATAGGAAGAAAGAAAATTTCAACGCCGTCTCCTGCTTCAAACCGCGCCCCATGCCGGCAACGATCGTCGCGCCTGAACGACTGATGCCCGGAATTAAGGCAACCGCTTGCGCCAACCCGATAATGATCGCGTCTTTCAAGGTTAACGCTTGATCGTTCTTGCGCCCCCGCAAATTGCGGATCAACCATAGAGCGACCCCCGTCGCGAGGAGCGTAATCCCGATCGTAAGCAATCCTTTGAAATATCCCGAGATGAAATCGTTGAGCAATACGCCGATGACTCCGGCAGGTATCGTTGCAATGACCAAATAAACGATAAACATAAAATCGGATTTCTGCGCAGGATCGCGCCGTACGAGATAACCGATGCCGTTCGCGGCGAGACTTATTAAATCCTTGCGGTAAATCAGCAAAATCGCGAGCAGCGAAGCGGTGTTTACCAATACCTCAAAACTTAGTCCTTCGATATGCAGTCCGAATAAGTGCTCGACGATGACCAAATGTCCGCTTGACGATACCGGGATCGGCTCCGTAAAGCCTTGCACCAAACCGAGCACAACATATTTCAAAATCAGCCAAAAATCTTCCAGAAATAAAACCTCCTATCATCACTGTCAACGTTCTCAATATACTATGGAGCAAACGGACGACCTATCGAAAAATCTTACAAAATGATAGCTTCAATCTTTCATTTTCGTCACCTAAATTCACTTTCTAATGATAGAATGTTATCAGCCTGATGTCAAAAGGATTGGAATGACCGCTTATGTGGCACTATAACGTAATCTCAATCGATTTCGTATCTTGATTCCACTGAATTTGCGCGCCTAAAGCTTCCGTCACGAAGCGCAAAGGCACCATTGTTTTGCCTTCCACAGCAACAGCCGGTTCCTCTAGCTCTATCTTCTCGCCGTTCACATAGGCTTTTTTTTGCCCGATCGTTAATTGAATCAATATATCTCCCTTTGCGGCCGTTATCGTTTGGGTCGAACCGTTCCATTCTACTTCGGCTCCCAGCGCCGTAAAAATATCACGCATCGGAACGAGTATGATTTCGTTTTTCTTAATCGGTTCGTGCGAAAAATGCAATGTCTGCTCTCCCAATGAAACCGAAATATTGGCAGGCTCGTATTCTTTCTTTTGCTTCGCTTGCTTTTTAACAGCAGACGTTTTCGACTGGTCTACACTTTTATTCGATGCCGGTTTGGTTTTGCTGCCGGAACTGCCGCTCTTGCTCTTCCCGCCGTGATAATGATACTCTCCGTAACTCAAGCCCCATTTTTCGCAGTTCGTTCTGCAAGTATGCCCTCCGTTCGCATCCGTTCTGCCCGGATGCGCGCTTGCCGTACCCGCAATAGTCAGTAAAACGCAGCCCATCATGAAAGAAACCCACTTCTTATTCATGCTCCGACCTCCAATTCTCTTTTCCATCGATTTCCTCGCAATCTTCTTCATTCTACTATAGGAAGGTTTTTTGCGCTATTGGGCATAATAGGCTCGAAACGAATCGATCATAAGGAGGGAACTCGATGGGCGAAAAAAATATATTGGCTCATTTCAACACGCCGGAGCGGGCGGAGGAAGCCGCTGCTCGGCTGAAATCGTTACGCGTGATCGACATGTCGATCGATCGAATCGGCCGATACCAAGGAGAAGGAATCGAAGAGACGCTGAATCCGCTCTCCAACGACTTCGAAGGGCTTGGAAAATTGACGCTGGATGCCGATTTCCGGAGCAGAAGCGCCGGCATTATGGCAGCCGCGGACCCGAGCGCAAGCGGGATGAGCGACGGCGGACAAGGGGGGCCGACCGGCAAAGACATATTACTCACCGTTGTCGTCCAAGAGAACGATCACAAGGAAGCGCTGCGTCTTATCCAAGAAGCGGGCGGGGAAGTATAGCGGCCCGAACAACGGAAAAGCCAAGCGTCCGGCATCCGGATGCTTGGCTTGACCGCCCGGCGATGGCTTACGCCATTTGCAATTGTGCCGGAAACTGAACGTCCAGCGGCGCGCCGAGTTTATAGATATGGGGTTGTTCGATTCCGTCGAAGGCGTT
The DNA here is from genome assembly GCF_918697855.1 of Paenibacillus sp. CECT 9249. Classification (NCBI taxonomy): domain Bacteria; kingdom Bacillati; phylum Bacillota; class Bacilli; order Caryophanales; family Paenibacillaceae; genus Paenibacillus; species Paenibacillus sp. CECT 9249. The sequence continues at coordinate 38,671 of NZ_CAKKLI010000006.1, forward strand.
GCGCGTATCCAATATCGGGACGCCAGTCTTGGCCAATTCTTCATAATCGAACTCTTTATGATTCGTAATGACGACAATGCAATCATATTTGCGAATCAAGCTAAGCTCGCAAGGAATCGATTTTACCGTATTTCCATCCATATCGGCAAAAGAAGTAGCGAACGGATCGCAATAATCGACAAACGCCCCGTTTGCTTTGAATAATTCGTAGGCCGCGAGTCCCGGAGATTCGCGCACATCGTCCACTCCCGGCTTATAGGCCATGCCGAGGAGCAGCACGCGGGAATTTTTAATAGACTTCGTATACAGATTTAAGATTTGAGCCGTTTTATGGATGACGTGATCGGGCATATTCGTGTTGAACGCCTGCGCCAAATCGATAAATTTGCTGTAGAAGCGGAAGCCTTTCGCCTTCCAGGACAAGTACATCGGATCGAGCGGGATGCAATGTCCGCCGATGCCGGGACCGGGATAGAATGGCATGAAGCCGAACGGCTTCGTAGAAGCGGCTTTAATAACTTCCCAAATGTCGATTCCCATTTTCTCGCACATCATCGCCATTTCATTGATGAATGCGATATTTACGCTGCGGAATGTATTTTCCAGCAGCTTGCTCATCTCGGCAACTTTGGGCGAAGATACCGGCACAACCTCCTTGACGACGGATTGGTACAATAACGAACCGAGTTCCAGGCATGCAGCAGTCGTTCCGCCGATCACTTTCGGCGTATTGTACGTATTGTACGTCCGGTTCGAAGGGTCGACGCGTTCCGGAGAGAAGCACAGGAAGTAATCGATTCCCGTCCGCAGCCCTATTTTCTCTAATTCGCGTTGAATCAATTCCTCCGTCGTACCCGGGTAAGTCGTGCTTTCGAGCGTAATGAGCGGGCCGTTCTGCATATATTGTTTCAATTGCTCGACGACAAGATGAATGTAAGAGGTGTCCGGATCTTGGTTTTTGCTGAGCGGAGTAGGAACGCAGATCGTTACCGCGTCCAGCCATTTCAGCGCTTGGTAATCCGATGTCAGGAAAAATCTCCCGCTGTCGTTCGCCTCCTGCAGTTCTTCGTCGCTGACGTCGTGGATGTAGGATTTCCCGTTTTGCAACGAGGCGAGCTTTTGATCGTTGATGTCTATTCCGTATACGGAGTACCCGGCTTTCACCATTTGCATCGCAAGCGGCAGCCCGACATAGCCGAGTCCGATAATGCCCACTTTGGCGTTTTTTGTTTCGATAAGATCCTTCAACGTTTGATATCTGCTGTTCATCATCATTTCCCTCCAGTTTTGACTAATATTACAACGCCTGATCCAACAGTCTCCGAATGCGGGCTTCCAACTCGATCGGCGAGAACGGCTTGGCCAAAAAATCGGAAACGCCCAGATCGAAGCATTTGCGGATATCGTGCTCCAATTTTTTCTCCGTTAAAATCATCACCTTGCTCTTTCCTTGGTTTTTGCGGCGTATATTGCTAATCAGCTGATACCCGTCCATGACCGGAAGCGCAAGTTCGGTAATGACCATCTCCGGCAAAATATCCTCGAACATTTCCAGTCCCGTCTGGCCGTCTTGCGCAACATGCACCTCATACCCTTTCATTCCTAATCGGGTCGATAAATATTCGCCGATCGTCTTATCGTTATCGACGACGAGCACCGCGCTGGCGGTCTCGGCGCGCTTGTTGTAAATCAATATGTCATCGCCTTTGCCCGCCAGCTTCTCCAGCTCCTGCAGCATGCCGGTTACCGTTCGCTCCGGCGCATCGCCGGAGCCGGCGGCCAGAATCGTCCCATGGACGACGCCGAGCTGTTCCAGCCGCTCCTTCAACAAAATGGAAAAAAAGTGAGTATCGCTTAACGTTTGTCCCTCTAAAATTAACAGCGATATTCCCGATTGCATGTCATGCAGCTGCCGGATCGCAAGATGCGGATCGATGGCCGCGATATCCGCTTCCGTAATTGTCCCCCCTTTCAAAGCGCGTTGAAAGGCGACGGCTCCCCACGGCATTTCGGATTGCGCGATCATATCGCTCATTAATTGGCCGGCAATTCGCTGAATCGTATCTTTTTCCGTAATCGTAAGCATCGGTCGACCTCCTGAAAGTTTTGTGGAAAAGTTTTGCGGAGCAGAGCTTCCATGTTATGGGCGTTACGACTTGGCGGTTTCTTCCTTCCAGCTTTTCCTTACCATGACGCCCCATGTACTCTTGTTGCGCATAAAATCGATCTGTCCGAAAAAGCGCCAAATGGCGTTGATTTGGTCATAGCCGAGCGTCATTAAGAACGAGCAGCCTACCATCATGGCAAGGTCCATAATCCGCGGATACCGCCGAAACGCCATTTCTTCCAGCAGCAGCGCCCCGCAAGTTAATATCATATTGATCAGCGTATTGATGAACAGAAAAGTAAGCACGATAGGCCATGCCGTCATATCCAAGAAAAAATATCCCAATAAGGCGGCAAATCCGGTCATTTTGAAATAAGGGTTCAACGTTTCGAACAGGACGTTGTACGGCATCGCCAGCAAACCGATTTGCTTGTATTTCGGGTTAAAAATCATATGGCGGTAATCCCACATATTTTTAATATTTCCGCGCCCCCATCGTTTGCGCTGGCTTCCCAATATGCGCACCGTGTCGGGCGCCTGCGTCCAACAAACGGCGTCCGGGCAGAACGCGACCCGGTACGGGAGCTTATTCTCGAGCATATACTTATGCAATTTGATAATGATGTTCATGTCTTCTCCCGGAAAACCTTCGCGATACCCGCCAACTTTCACAACATAGTCTTTGCGGAACACGCCGAAAGCGCCGGAAACGATCAGAAGCGCGTTGACGGAGCTCCAACCGATTCTCCCGCCCAGAAACGCTTTTAAATATTCGATATTTTGAAACATCGGCAAAATTTTGTCGGGCAGGCGAACTTTTTTGACGACCCCGTTCTCGATCGTACAACCGTTGGCGATACGGACGTTGCCGCCGATCGCCACCGTTTCTTCCGGGTTTTCCATGTAAACCCGGGCGATCCGGATCAGCGCGTCCTTCTCGAGCAACGAGTCCGCGTCGATCGTACAAATGAGCGGATAATGCGAAAGATTAATGCCGGTATTGAGCGAATCGGCTTTGCCGCCGTTTCGTTTGTCGATAACATACAATTGCGGGTACTCGGGATTATGATAGACCCCGTTGATCGGCGTCGATTCCAGCACTCGCTTGTTCGCGCGATGCGGCGAAAACTGCAAATCGAATTCGTCGATCAGCACCTTTAGCGTGTCGTCCTGCGATCCGTCGTTCACGACGATCACTTCGTATTCGGGATAATTTAACGATAATAACGAACGTACGTTTTCGATAATGGTTAATTCTTCATTGTACGAAGGCACCAAAATGGAAACGGGCGGTACATGCTCCGAACCGGCGAGCGATTTGAACGGAGAATATAACGAGCCTTTCATCACCCGGGATATATTTTTAAACGAAAGCGCCATGATGACAAAATAAATACAGTAAACTACCGCGATGTAAAACATGGCGAACATCCCGTAGTTCAGTAAAACTTCTCTCATATGCGACTCCTTTCCAACGATTGCAATGACTGCTACATGACTTGTTTTTGATCCAGGCGGTCCGATCCGTTTATTCCGGCATTCCCTTGCTTGTTCCGGAACGTCGCCGCGCCGGACGCATCGCCGGACATGACGCGCTCTTTCATGCGTTCCTCCCAAATAACATCGGAAGCCATATCTTTGCTGAACGGATCTTTGCCGTGAATCGCGACTTCGCATAGGACGGCGAAGCCTTTCTCTTCGAACATCGCCAAGCTGACGGCGCTGTTGCGTCGAACCGTCCAACTGGAATCCGCCATCGCATGCTTCAGCGTCTCGATGTACGCGGCGTTTCCGAGTTCTCCGATCGCTCTGGCCGTCAAGGCGCGGATCTCTTCGTCCTCATGGTTTATCAGCTTCGATACGACGCCTTGGGCAAGCTCCGGGCTGGAATGAAGATACGCTTCCGCCGCAAGCATTCGCAGCTCCCGGTCCGGATGATCGATGAGCTTGAGCAAATTCGGGGCCAAATGAGCGTAGGCTTGGCCCTTCAAGCAATGAACCGCCAGTTTCACCATTCGAATATCTTTGCTGCGCAGCATTTCTTCGAGCAAATTCGAATCGGCGGCGGGAGATCTCGTATAAACGTCCGCGGCCAACGAATATGCCGGTTTATTCCCATGCGCAAATCGTTCCATCAATTGCTTCAAGTCGCTCGCCTTGTCCATGCAAAGCGCCGCCGCGCGGGCGAATACGAGAAAATTCACCGTGTTTTTCTCGTTCCGCGCAAGCTCCAGCAAGACAGGGGCCGCATCCTTGGCCCGCAGCATGCCCAAATGGTAAGCGGCGGTCACGCGCCGCCAGCCGAACTTGCTGCCCAGCCGCCGCATGTTTGCATCGACGAGTCCTAGCTCTTCGCTCAGCGCGATCAGCTTTTCCTGATGGCCGCCTTTCAGCCGATCGATCCATTCGCCGAGCTTCCCTTGAATCACTTCCAATTCGAGCCTGCTTAGGCGGCCGGGCGGCTTTTTCAGCACGGACGCATCGTCCGAATCGCATTGCAAATATTGAAAATACGATTCATGCTTCGCCATAAACGAGTCCTTTTTCTTTTTGATGTAAATCAATCTGGCTTTCATCAGCAAGGCGAAAGCGAGAACGACGACGATGACGATCGAAGCGATTTTAATAAATTGATAAGCCAGTTCCAAGCTTCCCTGAAACATATTCCTCCTCCTATCTGCTCTCTACCCTGTTACCTTCCCGATTCGCTTGCGCTGTGCCGATCGAGATACGCTTTTTTCATCATTTCATAGCTTTTCTTCGGTCTTTCCTGATATTCGACCGTTTCCCACGGTTCCCACACGTATGCCGGGAGCTTGCTCACCGGATATTTATCGCCTTGATGCTCCAATCCGATCGCCTTTCCGGTCGCTTTATCGGTCATCCAAGGCTGCATGCGGATGCCTTTCGTCGTTTCGCTTTGGAAACCGTTCCTGTCCAAAGCGCCGTAACTCATCGCTTGCAAGGAGCTCGGATCGGTAAAACCGAGGAGCATCCAAGGGATGCGCAGTTCGATGACATTGCCCGAAGCCTGCCATAATGCAAGCGAATCGTAATCCGGGCTCTGCGGATCGGTGACTCCCCGCTTCAATTTGCCGACGACGATATCCTCGAACGGATGGTGAAATTTCGTGTCCGGAGGCGTCATTTCCAAGCCGATCGCCAATTTCCACGGATTGAAGATGCCCGAATCGTCCTTCATTTCCCGTTCGCTGAGAGGAATCATCCCATAACCGTATCCGTACAGGCGGGTATGGAAATCGTAGTTGGATGCGATTTTAATGTCGCTCTCTTCATCCTTCCCAAGCGTAACCAACGTTTCCAGACCTTCGTCGAGAACGGTCCCGGACAACTCCGGCGCATGGCGGTTCCCTCCTGCTATCGTATCGAACCCGAGGTGGAACGATTGCTTGTCCGGATCGAACGCTTCGTTCAGCCGTACGAGAACGTATAAATACGCTTCGTCATGGGTCGCCCACATTTCCTTGATGCCTGCTTGTCCGGCGTCCACCCGCTGCTTCTCTTCTTCCGGAAGCTGGTTCCAGTCGTCATCCTTCCCGTCCATGACGATCTTGCCGTCTTTGCCCGGATACATGCCGAGAACCCCGAACATCTCCTCGTTCGTCAGCACATTCAACCATAATTTGCGCCGGTCTGCCGGTATTTCGAAAGGCATCGTATTCCAGGTCTTCTTGAACCATTCGTCCTGCCATGCGAACAATATTGCGCCCGCATACCCTTCGCTGACGATTTCGCGGAACAGCGAACTGTTGATCTCGCCTTGCTCTTGCTCGTTATGTCCGCCTTGATCCCGGCCCAATCGGTCCACATGGCCGATCCCGATCGAGGACGGAACGCCGAATTCGGTCACCATAATCGGCATGCCTGCATGATGTTTCTTTAATTTCCGCAAGTACGTTTTATAGGAATCGGGCTTGCCTTCCTCGTTCGTCACCGTCCGGAGCGTTTCGTCCAGGCGGAAAAAGTCCGGATAGTAAGGATATACATGGTACGATGCAAAATATCCCGCTTCCCAATGGGCCGGCTCAAGATGAGTCGCGTCCACGCTTGCAAGATCCTCTTCGAAAGTCGGTTCGCCCGGATGCGTCAGCGGATCCGTCGTTACCCAGTTCGTGAACGTCAGCGGATGCTGCCATCCGAACCTCCGCTCTTGCTCGGCGACATTGTCCAACATTTCCGCCAACCAATTTTCGAACGCAGTCGCCTCTTCTTTCGCGCGAATATGCGAACCGTTAAAGCGCGGAATGCCGGCATGCTTCGTATCCGTATTGTCCACCATTTGCGGATCCCATTCCGTGCCGATATGCCAAGCCATCAAGTAGGGGCCCGCATTCGCCCGGTATGCGCCGCTCGCCTTCCCCGGCGTTTCCGGAATGTCCGCTTTCCCGTAGACCGCCTGGACGGCCAACGTAATCTCTTGTTTGAACGTATCGCGGATTTCCGGCAAATACGCATCCCGCTTTTCAATGAGCGCTTCCTCCGGCGACCATACGCCTTGAATGAAGTAGAGAGGCTTCTCCGGATGGCCTTGGTTATACTCTACGATCGCTTCGTAAAATTCCGGCGGCAAAATCGTGTATATCCTTACGACGTTGCTGCCCATTTCCGCCATTTTTGCAAACCAATCCAAATAGTTTTGTTTCGTAATGGGAAGCTCCCCGGGGTCGTGCCCGGGCAGAGTCGCCCCCAAGTTGACGCCTTGCGCGAAGAATCGCTCCCATTTTTGATCCGTAAATACTTCCAATTGATCTCCGTTGGTGCGAAACTTCAATTGCGTCCCGTCCCCGCTCTCAAAACTTTCCACATGCAGCGGAAACAACACTTTCCATTGAAAACCGACAAATGCGATGATGCCGAGCAAACAAATTCCGATCCATTTCCAAAGGCTGCTCTTTTTCCGATTTGCGCTGCCTATCATGACGATGTCGGTTTCATCCGCCTTGCCGTGTAGTTTCTATCGTTTTCATTTGCAACATTCCCGCTATGTACGAACGGAATATCCATCGTACGAACAGCTAATACGCACATAATCATACCTCCGGTAATAGATTTGAACTTCTATGCTCAGCAATGCTTGTCGAGTTGTTCGTTGGATCGTTCTTTATAACGAACGATTAACGCAAGTATATCTCAATCTCTTAAAATTGAAAAGCTAAAATTATGACATTTTTTTAATATATTCGGTATTATCCTCTCTTTTTTAGGTGATTTCTCTCTTTTTTTGCCGTAAATAAAAAAAACGCGGAGCCTTTTAAAAAAAAAGGCACCCGCGATTCAAACAAGCAACGGATAGATGATATTATCGATTCGATAGGGATTGACCGGTTTTCCATTTGTAAAATTCCAAAAACTCGCGAAACTGTTCTTTGCTGACTCCCGAAGCCATCGCTTCCTTGACGATATCGTACCATTCTTCGTCCAGGTTCATCTTGCTCGGATCCATGACTTCATGGAGCAGCTCCTCCACCGTGACATCCAATACAGCGGCTATTTTCTCCAAAAATTGGATGGAAGGGTTTCTTTGAATGTTTCGTTCGATCGCGCTTAAGTATGATTTGGCGACCCCCGCACTTTCGGCAAGTTCGGACAGGGAAAAACCTTTTTTCACACGCAATTTATGTACACGTTCCCCGACCATTTGCATCTCCCTTTTAAAATTGTTAATGTATTACACAAAATTATAGCAATTGAAATCTTTTTTTGGAAGGAGGAAATTAATCTTTTTTCCTACTTTCGGATTATTTTTCGACAACATGGCGATCTACCCCCATAAAACGGGAATTTCATAAGTAATAATAACTTATCGGAACAATTCCACATTTCATAACGAGAGGAGATGCCAAGGCAAAAATAGACGAACGGCGAATATCGGAATGAACGAAATAACGACTTATGGATTATTTTCACAATGAAAATATTATGATAATGTGGTAAAAAACGTAAAACCGATTGGGAGATCGCCATTCTTGATGCTTAGCTTGCGGCTCCACAGGAGGGAAACGAATGAAGACAACAACAAGAGAAAATATGAGAAACCTGCTGGATGAAGAATGGACAACCTTAATTTGGACAGCGCAACGCATCGGCGTTACGCCGGAAGAAGTTAGAGGTTTTTTGCGAAAACAGGAAATTTCGATCGAATGGACGGAAAAGCGCGCATCTTCGCCGCGGAAGAACATTTCAGCTTGGAAAATCTACGACATTTCGGCCGGCAGACCGCCGGAGGGCGAATTATGAAGCCGCGCCGCTGGCAAATATGGCTGCTGCTCCTTGTCGTCATCGGCTTAGTCGGCTTCGACAAGCCGGATCATGGAAAACGGGCAACCTACTTGTGGCAAGCGGACTTGATCGTGTCCGAACGCCAGTCCGTCCTGTCGTTCCTTCAGGAACAATCGGTTCAAGTGCTATATTTGAATATCGATCCGAAAGTATCCGCGCAGGATTATAAAACATTCGCCGCGGAAGCAAGCAAGTCGGGAGTGGAAGTATACGCTTTGGGAGGAGAACCCGAGTGGGCGTTAAGCAAATACAAAGGGCAAATCTCCGCCTTCGTCGATTGGGTGCGGGAATATAACGAATCCGCCCAGCCGGCCGAGCGTTTCGCCGGCATCCATGTCAACGTTCAGCCGTATCTTCTTCCGGAGTGGGAGACCAGCAGGGATGACTTGTTGCGGCAATGGACCGGAAATGCGGACTATACGGCGACAGAAGCCAAGGCGGCTCTTCTTAAGACGAGCGCCGATCTTCCCGCATGGTACGACGGCATGAAATTGCCGGATGCCAAGGACGAGACGGTCGTCTCCTGGATGTTGAAGCAATTCGACACCGTCACGAATATGGCGTACCGGAACACTGCCGAAGGCGACAACGGCATCGTCTCTCTGGTAACCGACGAACTGGCGGAAGCGGACCGGCTGGAGAAGCCTGTATTGATCGCGGTAAATATCAATAAAAGCGATGAAGGCAAACATGTTTCCTTCTACAATAAAGGGGCGAAGAGCATGGAACGCGAGCTTGAACGGCTGCCCGGCCTGCTTGGACAACACGCTTCGTTTGCCGGAATCGCCGTCCATGATTATGCAAGCTGGAGCGGGCGCGTCCGGTTGGAATCCGCATCGAAACCGATTGCCGGGCCGATCAAAGCAACGTATGTTTGGGAAGCCGATACCGCTGTCCGAGAAAGGAAAGAAATCATCGACTTTGCCAAAAGCAACAATGTGAATTTGCTCTACGTAAGGCTTGATCTCGAACGGCCGTTTGCCGATTATCGTCCGCTTGTCGCCGATGCCTCGGCGGCGGGAATCGAAGTGCACGCGATGGGCGGCCATCCGCAATGGGCGCTGGCAAAAAGCAAGGAACGCATCATGAAGCTTGTGCGCTACGTGCGGCAATACAATGAAGAGGCCGGGGACGGCGAGAAGATGCGCGGAATCCATTTGGATATCGAGCCTTACGTCATGCCGCTGTGGCAATCGAACCGGGACTCGATATTGAAGCAATGGATGGACAACATTCAAGCGTTTGCCGAGGCGGCGAAACAAAGCGGCGATTTGCAAACGAGCGTGGATCTCGCCTTTTGGCTGGACGGCACATCCGTGCCGGGCGAGCCCGATCTGCCGTTTAGCAAATGGATGATCGGCCAATTGGATCATGTCACCGTCATGGCGTTCCGCAATTATGCCGAAGGTCCCGGCGGCATCGCCGATATCGTTCGCGACGAATTAGGCTTTGCCGATGAACTCGGCAAACAAATCATCGTCTCTGTGGAAATGAAAGAAAGCCATGAAGGCGAATCCGTCTCCTTCTTCCACAAAGGGAAAGCGGAAATGAACCGTCAATTGGAAATCGCGGAGGGGCTATTGAAACAACACGCTTCGTTCCGCGGCTTCGCGGTTCATGCCTACGATTACTGGAAAGAAGGCAAAGAATGAGTGCAATGAGCGCTAATGATAAGGAGATGCGTATGATCATACCTTTGTATGGTCATCGCATCTCCTTATTTATTCCATCGATTGCAAATGCTGCAACATTGTATCCTTTGTTTTCGTTATAAGAGTATGAATCGTTGAATTGGCAGGTGATAAACGTGAACCAAACGGTCATGCTGCTCCTTTTTCTCTCGCTATTGCTTACGGCGTGTTCCGGACAAACGCCGCCTTCCGGTACGGAGCGGACGGCGGCGGTAATCGGCAATCCTACGGCTGAAGAAATATTGCAACAATCGAAAGATGCCGATATTTTCATGTTTGACGATATCGTATACGTCAATGCCGACAATCTCGACTGGGTACAGCAATTGCAGATCGGCGAGCTGGCGGAAATCGGCAAGATTCAAACGAATTATCGCGAAGGAACGGATTTTATCAACGAAATGTCAACCAAACTGCCGATCGGCACCATCATCTATGAGCCGACAGCGAAGCAAGGCCCCGTACTGATTGCAGAAATCGCAGGCAAGCCCGTTCGATATTTGGGACTCCTCGAAGGATAGCCCTTTTACACCCACCACATTTCGCCGAGCGGTTCTCTGAGCAGCACCTGCTGCAAACATTGCACCGCTTTGGTAAAGCCTTCGTCGACAGACATTAAGCCGTCCTCATGCTCAATGCTGACGACATAATCGTAGCCGACCAAACGAAGGGCGCTCATAATATCCGCCCATGTCTTCAAATCATGGCCGAAGCCGACGGTACGGAACTGCCAGGCGCGGTCAAGCATCAACGCATACGACTGCATATCGGTAACGCCATGCTTGTTGACGTTGACCGGATCGATCGTCGTATCTTTCGCATGGAAATGGTGGATCGCATTCTCGCGGCCGAGAATATGAATGGCTTGCACCGGGTCGATGCCTTGCCACCACATATGGCTCGGATCCAGATTGGCTCCGATCACCTCGCCCGCCGCCTCGCGCAGGCGCAGCAGCGTTGCCGGCGTATGAACGGAGAAGCCGCCATGCAGTTCGAGCGCGATTTTGACGCCGCGGTCAGACGCGAATTTCCCCGTTTCGGTCCAATAGGGAATGACCTTATTCGACCATTGCCAATCGAGAATTTCTTGATAATCGTTCGGCCAAGGCGCAACGGGCCAGTTCGGATATTTCGCATCTTCGTGGTCGCCGGGACAGCCGGAAAATCCGTTGACGACAGGAACTTCCAACCGCTCGGCCAACTCCACCGTACGAATGAATTCGTCGTGGAACTTCCGGGCGATCGGTTTTTGCGGATGCAGCGGATTGCCGTGGCAGCTTAATGCGCTGATCGTCAAACCGCGCGACTCGAACGCCGCTTTGAACTGTTTCAGCTTGCTCTCGTCGGCAAGAAGCTCCTCCGGATTGCAATGGCTGTTGCCCGGATAGCCGCCCGTTCCGATTTCGACGGCATCCAATCCTTTAGACGCAATGTAATCCAACGCTTCCTCCAACGGTTTTTGCGCAAACAATACGCTAAATACTCCCAGTTTCAATAAGGACACCTCCGCATACATTCAATTGCATCTATAGTTTAGCAAAAATATGAAATAATTCCATCCATTTTATCGTGTATCATTCCCCGCCGATCGCTTCAAGCGGCTTCGCGTTGCCGTATTTCGGCGCAATCCGGCCGGAAGGCGCCGCCCAAGCGGCAGCGTTCGCGATCACGCGCCGAATTTCTTCATTATAATAGGTCGGATACGTTTCGTGGCCGGGACGAAAATAAAAGATTTTCCCTTGGCCGCGCGAATAACAGCAGCCGCTGCGGAATACTTCTCCGCCTGCGAACCAGCTGACGAATACGAGCTCATCCGGCTGCGGAATATCGAAATGCTCGCCGTACATTTCTTCTTGCGGCAGCTCGATATATTCGCCGATCCCTTCCGCGATCGGGTGACCGGGCGACACGACCCAGAGTCTTTCCTTTTCTCCCGCTTCCCGCCATTTCAGGTCGCAGCTCGTGCCCATTAATTTTTTAAATATTTTCGAGAAGTGGCCGGAATGCAGCACGATCAGTCCCATCCCTTGCAGCACGCGCTCATACACTTTTTGCACGATTTCGTCCTTTACCTCGTCATGAGCCATATGTCCCCACCAAATCAACACGTCCGTCGATTGCAGCACCTCGTCGGTTAGGCCGTGATCGTTCTCGTCCAGCGTAGCGGTGCGTACCGCGTACGTTCCGGACAAGCCTGCGGCGATGGCCGTATGAATCCCGTCGGGATACACTTCCTTAACGCGATCATGCTGTTTCTCATGGCGAAATTCATTCCAAACGGTAACGTTTAACGTAGCTGACATTGGTTATTCTCCTTCATTTCCGTCATTAGTTGTTGAAATAAACCGCTTTTCCCGTCCGAGCCGATTCGTAGATCGCCTCCAATATTTCCGAGACGACGCAAGCTTGCTCCGGCGTGACAACCGGATCCGTATCGTTCTCGATCGCTTCGATCCATAGCCGCATCTCTACATCCGCCGGGTTGTCCCCGCTGCCGTCGTAGAAATCGACCCCGCCCGCATCCAGCTGAATTTTCTGTTCGTATAATCTTGCATGCTTTTCCCCGTTAATCGTCAAACCGTCCCACATATCGGCTCCGCCTTCGGTGCCGCACAGCGTGCATTTCGCTTCGCCCACCTGCAGCGTGTTCAGCGCCCAGCTCGACTCAAGCAGCACTGTCGCTCCGTTTTCCATCGTAATCATGCCGAATGCGGAATCCTCAACCGTAAATTTTTGCGGATCCCAAGGTCCCCAAGCGTTCGCGGCATTTTCCTTCGCCGATAGCTTATGGTAGGAAGTGCCGAGCACTACTTTCGGCTTGTAGTTGTTCATCATCCACAACGTCAGATCGAGCGCATGCGTACCAATATCGATCAACGGTCCTCCGCCCTGCTTCTCTTCATCCAGAAAAACGCCCCATGTCGGCACGGCGCGCCGGCGAATCGCATGGGCTTTCGCAAAATAAATTTCGCCCAGTTCGCCGTCCGAGCAGAGCCGGTGCAAATATCGGCTGTCCGCCCGGAACCGGTTGTTATAACCGATCGTTAATTTTTTGCCTGTCCGCTTGGCCGCTTCCACCATCATTCTCGCTTCCGCGGCCGTCTTCGCCATCGGCTTTTCGCACATGACATGCTTTCCCGCTTCCATAGCGGCGATCGAGATTTCCGCATGCGTATCGTTCGGCGTACAAACATGTACGATATCGATCGATTGATCGTCAATCAATTCTTTATAATCGCGATATACTTTAGCGTCGGCGCTTCCGAATCGCTCGGCCGCTTCCTGAGCGCGTTCAAAGCTAACGTCGCAAAAAGCCGCCATCTCCACGTTCGGCAATTTCTTCAGACTGGTCATATGTTTGCCGACTGCGATGCCGCCGCAGCCGATCATTCCGACGCGATATATGTTAGACATGATGTCATCCTCCTACGATATGAGATCCGAATGTTGCTTTAACCATTCCATACTGCTTGTTACGCTTGCCAGAGGCGGTTCCTGGCATTCGTCCTGCTCCACGACGAACCATTCGACGCCCGCCTTGCCGCCCGCTTCGATAACCGCTTTCAAGTCCAGTTCCCCTTGTCCCAAAATGACGGTTTGCCCGCGGCCGTCTTGCAATGTCCGTAAATCTTTCAAATGAATAAGCGGAACTCTTCCGGCATATTTGCCGATATAATCGACGGGATCATAGCCTCCGTGCCGCACCCAGCATACGTCAAGCTCAATTTGCAATTGTTCGGGCGTCATCGAGGCAAAGATTTGATCGAACAACAGCTTGTCCCCGATCTTCTCCGTAAACTCAAAATCATGGTTATGGTATCCGAAACGGATACCGTGTTCGCCCAATCTGCGGCTCGCTTCCGCAAAAACGGCGATCGTTCCCGGCAGCCCTGCTTCCGAACGGTCCTCTTCCGATAAATACGGACATACCACATAACGGCTTCCGATTGCCACGTTCATGGCGATTTCTTCGTCCAAATGCTCGCGAAGCCGTTCCAAGCCGACATGGCTTCCTACGGCGGCAAGACCGAGTTCGTCCAAAACCTGTTTCAACCGCTCGGGCTGCAGCCCCCCGTAACCTGCAAACTCGACTCCGGCATATCCGATCTCGGCGACCCGCTGTAACGTTCCGACGAAATCGCCGGCCGTTTCCTCGCGCAGCGTATACAATTGCAATCCGACTTTCATAGACGCATCCCGCCTCTCCTTCATTATAGATTCCGAATACTCTATTCTATTCTACCCTCATCATCGTTATAATGGGAATGAATGATATCACCTATTCATGAACTATTTTGCTAACTTAGCTATCTGGAAGAGGATGATCGAACATGAAGCATGAACCGGAACAGGTCGATGTAAACGTATTATCCGTAGGAAACGCAAGACATTTGAAACCGTACTACTCGAAAGAAAAAATAGCTCATTACCTCGTCAGGCTGCAGACGGAAGGATATGCCCATACATGGATCGACGAATCGTACGTCACCGTTCGGTCGGGCGACTTGCTGCTGTTTCAGCCGGGCGACGATTACGAGTTGAAAATCGGGTACCATAATCCGTACACGAACGAAACGCTGCCAAGATTCAACAGCATGGATTATTATCTCATCTTAACGGGAACCTGGATCGATCAATGGTGGAAGGATGCGGACAGGCCGAAAAAATTAAGCCTCGGTCTCGACGACCGGCTGTTGACGGTGTGGCGGCAAATTGCGCAGGAGAAACGGCGGGTTCACGATCAAATCGAAGAGATTTCCAAATATTTGACGATGACGTTTTTCCTTATGCTCGACCGAATGATGGATGAATACGGCGCTTCGCCGCGCAAATCGCGTTATGCCGCTTTATGCGACCAGATGAAGTATTTCGTGGAGCAGCGCGCCACGGAGCAGTTTACGCTGGAGCAAGTCGCGAGGCATGTCGGGCTTAGCCCGTCGCGCGCGGGCCATTTATTTAAAGAAACGTTCGGACAATCGATCATGGATTACGCGATCGAAGTGCGGTTGTCCATTGCTTGCGAACGGATCGAATACAGTTCGTATACGTTGGAGCATATCGCGGAAGCATGCGGTTTTCGCAGTTATTCGTATTTCCACCGGACGTTCCGGTCCAAGTTGGGCGTGTCCCCCAGCCGGTACCGCGAACTAAACCGGAGGAAATAGACGCCGGCAGACGGCGACAAGAATGCCCCCTGCCGGCACGACAGATCGAATCCGTGCCTTCGCAGGGGGCATTGTTTATCTTTTATTGTTCGCGTTTATTGATATTGTTCAAGCTCGGGGGATAGTCCGCGGCTTTATCCGCCTGCAGCGTTATCGCTTCTTCCTTCAAACGCGATTTGTTTTGCAGGTTGTTCTTTTTCTCTGCTTTGTTGTTCGGCAAGGAACATCACCTCCTCGCCATAGGATGCCGATTTTCCCCCGCTTTCAACCAAGTTATTCTTTATCGCTCGCAGGCTTGCCGGCCGTGACGTTGCCGTCGTTGGGCGCTTTGCCTGCAGGCAGCGCGGATTTGGCGGCCGGAGCGCTTGTTTTTTGCGTCAAGCCTTGAATGAGCCGCTCAAGGTCGATCCCGGACACGCTCTTGAGCATTTCCGGCGCCGTTGCCATCAATTGCGTCACATAATTGCTGACTCTGGCGGCGCCTTCCCCGTTCCCCGTATCGACAACGGTCAGCTTATCGATCGATTGCAAAGGAGCGGCGATCCGTTCGGCAAGTTCAGGCAGCATTTTGACGATAATATCGAGCACCGCCGCTTCGCCGAATTTCTGGAACGCTTCGGCCAGCTTTTCCTTCGCTTCCGCTTCCGCCAAACCGCGCAGCCGGATCACTTCCGCATCCGCGGTACCTTTCGCCCGTTCCGCTTCGGCAATGGCCAGACCGTCGAGCCGCTTCTGCTCCGCATTCGCCTTCGCTTGCGCTTCGATGGAATATTGCAGCGCCTCCGCTTCGCGCATTTTCCGCGATTTCTCCGCTTCCGCCGCCTGCTCGACGGCATATTTGTCCGCATCCGCTTTTTTCTTCACTTCCGCGTCGTATTGTTTTTGGCGCACGAGAATTTCTTTTTCCTGCAGATCGATTTCCCGCTCTTTGCGAACCAATTCGACCTTCATCTGCTCCTCGACCATCGTCTGCTTCGCTCTTGCCTCCTGAATGTGGTAGGCTTGGTCCGCTTCCGCCTTGGCCGTATCCTGTTCCTTCTTAAACGAGGCGACTTTCAATTCTTTTTCTTTCGACGCCTCCGCGATATTCGTATCGCGCAATAATTCGGCCTTCTGACCTTCTTCCTCGGCCTTCGCTTTCTGGATGCGGGCGTCGCGCATAGCCTCCGCTTCCGCAATTTCGGCATCGCGCTTAACGGCGGCAATCCGCGGTTTCCCAAGCGCGTCCAAATATCCTTGCTTGTCGCGTACGTCCTTAATGGTGAAGGAAACGATTTGCAGCCCCATTTTTTTCAAATCTCTGGCCGCCACGCCCTGCACTTCTTGCGCGAATTTGTCGCGGTTGCGGTACACTTCCTCGACCGTCATCGAACCTAGAATCGCCCGCAGATGGCCTTCGAGCACTTCTTGGGCTTCGCTCTTCAAAGATTCGATCGGCTTGCCCATGAACTGTTCCGCGGCCGTCGCCACGTCTTCTACGGAACCGCCCACTTTAATAATCGCAACGCCGTCGGCGATAACCGGAACGCCTTGTTCCGTATAAACTTCCGGTGTCGAAACATCAAGCTTATGGGATAATAGCGATAGAAATTGCGACCGTTGAAAAATCGGCCAAATAAAGGCGCCGCCTCCGCGGACGATTTTGATTTTCCGCCCCGAATCGTCGGTGGCAATATTTTTGCTTCCGAGAAAAGATCCGGTTACGATCATCGCCGCATCCGGTCCGACCGTCTTGTATCTCGCCCAAAACGCGAGCCCCAACACGACGATGACCCCTACGACGATGGCGGGAACCAACATAAAATCAGGCATGCTGCTCATCTCCTTTTCCTATTTCGAATTGGGATACGCGGAGGACGCTTTCCTTCACATCGATCACGACAATTTCGGCTCCGGCCGGGATATCGGCAGCATCGAAGCTCGATGCGATCTGATTCGTATTGCCGGCGCCGATCCGCACCATCACTTCCCCGTATCCGTGGGCGGGGATGGCCACTGTGACGCGGCCGACTTTGCCGGCTAAATCCTGAAGCGAAAACCCGGTTGAAACTTCGCTGTTCGCCATCGGTTTGACGTATCCGAAATAGACCGCGGCGCCAAGCAATACGGCAATGAGAACGGCCAACGCCAGAACGGCAATCCATCCGAGATCCGTATACTTGTCAAGCAAGATGCCGGCGCCGCCAAACGCGGTAACGGCGCTCGCGATCACCATCGGCTGCAAAAAGTCGACAGACAAAAAGTCGAGCAGACCGTCCAGCGCATTGCTCATTAAATCGCCGAGCACTACCGATACGACGGCGAACAAAGCGCCTCCCGCCAAACAAGCCCAAAATAGCGTAATCATGCGCTCCCCCTCCTGTTCACCCGTTACTTCCTTATATGAAGTAATACGCTGTTAAATCCCGATCGTTTCAATATATTGGGACTATAACCAATTATGAAGCATAGATATGGACTTTACAATACGGAAATACGCTAAATCGCCGCTTCCCGCATAGACGGTCTTCGTCAAGCTCACTCTATGTAACTGCAATTTTCATTTACATTACCCGATTTGGGCGGAAACGGCCCTAGTAAGTGCATTTTTCCAGCTAATCTCGCCCAAATTTACATAAATAGGAAAATTTAGCTTGTTTAGTTGGATATTTGCAGTTGCTTTGCATCACAAGGCGGTTGTGCCGCGCATTAGACGGATTTTTGCAGTTAGACCCCACTAGCGCTGCATGACATCTTCTAGCCGGGATACGGTTCCATGACAATATAACGGATTTCCAAGGTCTTATTTTTCTCGTTTCATCCGAATTTTCGGAATTAACGGATTTTCGAACCGTTACCATGTCGCAATCGGCCTGAGAATCTTTGGTTTTAGGAGTTTCGACAAAAATAGAGACCTCAAAATCCGCTAATTCCGCCAAGACAGCGTTATTAGACAAAGTAAGGCCTCCAAAGTCCGTTAAACTTTGCTCATCCTTATCGAATCGTTTGTGGAAATGAAACCGCCCGCCTTCTTAGAGGAAAGCGGACGGTAATACTTCAACTTGCAATTAGTTAACCGGAATTTTGATCTGCTGTCCGATCAATATGAGATGCGGGTTTTTCAATCCGTTGTATTTCGCCAATTCCCGCCAGTCCAACCCGTATTTCAAGGCGATTCTCGATAATACGTCGCCCTTCTTCACGATATAAATCTGCTCGGTTTTCGCCTGTCCGTTTCCTTCCGCAGGCTTAGCCGGTTCGACCGTTACTTCCGGTTCCGCCGCTTCGCCGCCATGCTCCTGCGCCGGTTCCTCCGCAGGCTGGGCCGGATCGGCGGGCTTCTCCTCGGTTTCGTTCAAGCCGCCCGATGCCGCCATGCCGGCAAAATCCAAGGCAAATTTGGCGAATCCCGTTTCTTTGTCCTCGCTCACATACTTCAGATGGTATTGCTCGGCAATATCCTTCGCTTTGGGCGATGTTTCAAATGTAACCAACGCGTCCCCTTCGATCGGAGCCAGCGACCAGTTTCCGTCAGCCGCCGGATTGATCGTGCCGTTCTCGCGAATATAATCGATGATGATTTGCCGGTTTTCGTCCGGGGATTCGATTGCAATATTCGTCCCGTCAATGCCCGGGAAATTGCCCCCGCCGCTCGCGCGGTAATTATTGGTGACGATCAGAAACTTCTTGTCTTTGGCGATCGGTTTCCCTTCAAACGTCAAATCCTTGATGCGATTCGCGTCCGGATTGAGCAATTTGCCGCCGATATCGTATTTGGCCGGCTGCGTCACATCGATTTGATAGCGAACGCCGTCAATCACGTCAAAATTGTATGTCGGGAAGCCGGCATTGATCAAAGGTTGTTCTTCCTTCTTGCTCGCGTCGATTTGGTTGAACTGTCCCGCGGACATCTCGAGCCAATCTTTCACTTGCTCCCCTGTCACAACAACGGCCTGCAGCGTGTTCGGATAGACGTAGAGATCGGCCATATTTTTGACGGCAAGGCTTCCTGCCGGAATGTCCGTATAGTAGCTTGCGCCGTTGCGTCCGCCTGCTTTAAACGGAGCGCCCGCCGACAGCACCGGGATGCCGTCCAGCTCCGTGCCTTTTATATGTTTCTCCACATACCACTTCTGCGCGTTGGTTACGATTTGGATGGACGGATCGTCTTGAATGAGCGCGAAATAACTGTTGATCGGAGCCGTCGACGTTCCCACCGAACCGCGCACGTATTTCAACGTGGCTTCGTGCTCGGATTTCACCGCATCGACAACCGTTTGATCGGCCTCGGCCAGCGCTTTTTTATTCGTCTTATCGTAAATCGGCACGACGCTCGACTGGGAATCGATCACTTTCCACGTTCCGTCCGTCTTCTGCAATTGCAGATCGACGACGCCCAGATGGTCTCCCCAGAAACCGGGCTCGACGGCCGCGACGCCGTTAATCGTTCCTTTCATCATATCTACGCCGGCCTTGGCTAAATCCACGCCCGCGGGACCTGCGAAATTGTCGCTCGGGAACGTGACATGGGCATGCCCGAACAGGATGACGTCGATCCCCGGCACTTTACTTAACAAATAGGCGGCGTTTTCGTCGTTGTTCGTGCTTTCGATCGAACCGAAACCCGAATGCGGAATCGCGACGACGATATCCGCGCCCTCCGCTTTCATCTTCGGAACGAATTTCTCGGCCGACTCGACGATTCCATTCACGGTTACTTTGCCTTCCAAATGCGCTTTATCCCAATTCATCACTTGCGGAGGTACAAAGCCGATGACGCCGACTTTCAATTTCTGATCCTGGCCGCTCTCGTCCTTGAATGTACGATCCAAAATCAGGTACGGCGTGAAATAATTTTTGTCGTTGTCGGGATTGCCGTCTTTATCGTCGATATAAACATTGGAATTGACGTATGGGAAATTGGCGCCTTGTAAAGATCTGTCCAGAAATTCAAGGCCGTAATTGAATTCATGATTGCCGATATTGCCCGCATCGTAATCCAACAGATTCATCGCTTTATAGACAGGATGGACTTCGCCTTCCTTCAACGGATCGATCTTGGCCATCACATCGCCGAGCGGATTTCCTTGAATCAGATCGCCGTTATCGAACAACAAACTGTTCTTCGCTTCTTCCCTGTACTTTTTGATCAGCGTTGCCGTTTTTGCCAGGCCGAATTCGTCGGTTGCACTGTCTTTGTAATAATCGTAGTTCACAAGATTGACGTGAATGTCTGTCGTCTCCATGATGCGGAGCTTGAGCTCGGGGTTTTTGGCGTCCGCTGCCGACGATATGGCAGGGAAGGCCAAAATCAAACTTAATGCGGGAACAATGAGAGAACGACATAGGGAAAACGCTTTCAATTTCAAACCAAATCCCTCCTGACAAGTTTGGTGAAGCGCAGTTCCCGGCATAAAACGGCATATCGCCCCCGCAGGGAAACTGCGCATCGGATGTGGTAAAATACCCCATTTTTAGTAAACGATATTTCTATCTATTTGTCAATCGGAGAAAGAAAGTTTCATTCTGCCTCCCTGATCGGAAATAGCGCGTAAAACGAAGCTTGCGCCCCCCTCTACAGCGCCGAGCGGTAAATGTTCAACACGTCTTGCCGGTTCAGCTTCTTAAAGTTTCCGATCGGCCCGAATTTCGTCGCTTTGTCGGCCATCGCTTCAAGCTGCGAATCGTCTATGCCGTAATCGGCCAAACGGCCGGGAGCTCCGATCGACGTCCAGAACCGCCGCAATGCCGCGATGCCTTCTTCCGCGACTTCGCGGTCGCTTCGTCCTTCCG
This sequence comes from Paenibacillus sp. CECT 9249, assembly GCF_918697855.1. Taxonomy (NCBI): domain Bacteria; kingdom Bacillati; phylum Bacillota; class Bacilli; order Caryophanales; family Paenibacillaceae; genus Paenibacillus; species Paenibacillus sp. CECT 9249. The sequence continues at coordinate 59,706 of NZ_CAKKLI010000006.1, forward strand.
CGCGAACGCCGAACACGTTCACGGCAAATTGTTTAAACCGGCCCACATTCTCTTCCAATACATATGTCATCCAATTCGGGAACAGAATGGCGAGCCCTCCCCCGTGCGGAATATCGTATACGGCGGAGACGGCATGCTCGATATCGTGCGTCGCCCAATCGCCGCGGTATCCCATATTCAATATTCCGTTCAACGCCATCGTGCCGCAATACAATATCGTCTCCCGCTGTTCGTAGCTTTGCAAATCGTTCACCAGCTTCGGCGCCGCTTCGATCACCGTGCGCAGCAGCGCTTCGCAAAATCCGTCCTGCAACGGCGTATTCGTCTCCCGATGGAAATAATGCTCGAACACATGCGACATAATATCGGCCATGCCGTATACGGTCTGATCCCGCGGAAGCGACATCGTATGATGCGGGTCGAGAATCGAAAATTTCGGGTAGACGTACGGACTGCCCCAACCGAGCTTTTCTTTCGTTTCCCAATTCGTAACGACGGTGGAGCCGTTCATTTCCGATCCCGTCGCCGCGATCGTAAGCACCGTTCCGATCGGCAGCGCATCCTTGGCCGTCGCCTTGCGCGTATAGAAATCCCAGACGTCGCCTTCATATCGGGAGCCGGCCGCAATCGCCTTCGCGCAATCGATGACGCTGCCGCCTCCGACGGCAAGAATCAACTCGATCCCCTCGCCGCGGCATAGATCGACGCCGCGCTGAACCGTCGAAAGGCGCGGATTGGGCTCGACGCCGCCCAACTCGACGACCGCCGCGCCGATTTCGTCCAACAACCGGATTACGTTGTCGTATATGCCGTTGCGCTTGATGCTGCCTCCCCCGTACAGCAACAATACGCGCTTGCCGTATTTCGGAACTTCTTCCTTCAATTGCTGCAACTGTCCCGCGCCGAAAATCAATTTCGTCGGATTGTGAAACGTGAACGAATTCATAAGCAGAACCCTCCTTATTAACATCGTAAACTGTCATATCCCTTCCTTATATAGCATTGCCTAATCGCTTCAAGGAGTCAACGCTTTTTGCCACAATCGGACCGATAACTTTCCGCTTCCCCTATTGCATCCAATTCGATTGGGCGAAAACCGCAAATTTTCGCTATAAATCGAAGGGATTGCATTGACGTGCAGCGATATATAGATATAATGATAGCAGACCGCTTTAAATTGTTTATGCTTTTATGCAGTGAACAGTTAAACCGACGAAAAAATGAAATGAAGGGGGAAATGCAACATGAAATTCAAACTGACATTAATCGCACTATTATCAGCCATCCTCGTCATCGTCGCCGGCTGCTCCGGCAGCGGTTCCGGAGGCAGCGAACCGAACGGTTCGACAGGCGAAACGAACACGCAATCGGAATCGCAGACAGGTTCCGGAGAAACGGGACAATCGGGGGAACCGGCCAAAACCGTCAATATCGGAATCATTCAATATGTTGAACATCCTTCCTTGAACGCGGCGCGCGAAGGCTTCGAAGCAGCGTTGAAGGATGCCGGTTATATCGATGGCCAAACGGCGAAAATCGATTTCCAAAACGCGCAAAACGACGCGGGCATCAACACTTCGATCGCCCAGAAATTCGCATCCGACAAAAAAGATCTGGTGTTAGCGATCGCGACTCCGTCGGCGCAAGCTGCAGCGCAGGCCATGAAAGATACGCCGATTTTGTTTACGGCCGTAACCGACCCGGTGGATGCCGGATTGGTGCAAAGCATGGAATCTCCCGGCGGCAACGTGACCGGCACAGCCGACCTCCATCCGGATGCCGTGCCGAAACTGATGGAATTTATTAAAAATCAATTTCCGAACGTCGAAACGGTAGGCATCATTACGAACGAAGGCGAAGCGAACTCCGCGGTGAACGTGCAAATCGCAGCCGACTCCTTGGAAAAGCTTGGCCTGAAAGTAGTAAAGGCACCGGTCGTGAACAGCTCCGACGTCAAACTGGCGGCAGAATCGTTAGTCGGCAAGGTGCAAGCGATGTACGTCCCTTCGGATAACACGATCGTCAGCTCTTTGGAATCGGTCATTCAAGTAGCCGAGAAAAATAAAATTCCGTTGTTTGTGCCGGAGAAAGATTCGGTGAAACGCGGCGGCTTCGCATCGTACGGATTCGAATATTACGATCTCGGGTATACGACAGGCAAAATGGCCGTGGAAATCCTGAAAAACGGCAAGAAGCCGGCTGACGTTCCTGCAAGCTATCCGGAAACGCTCGATCTGGCGATCAACTTGGAAGCCGGAGCTAACCAAGGCATCGAAGTGACCGATGCGATCAAAGCGATGGTAACGAAACCGGAGAACCTGTTCGAGAAAATCGAAAGACAATAAGAAGAGGACAAGAGGGTAGTCTACTGGCTAGGCTGCTCTCCCTTTGCTTTAAGAGGTTGTTCAAAAAGTCGACTTTTCGAACACGCACTTTTACGGAAATCGACTCGTTTTCGCATTCAATTACATTGACTTAAGGATCTATGGAGGAGGCGGCAAGTTTATGACTATCATACCATTGCTTCAAAGTTCGCTGGAATCTGGCGTCCTTTATGCAATTATGGCCTTGGGCGTTTATTTAACGTTCCGGGTATTGGATTTTCCGGATTTAACCGTGGACGGGAGCTTCGTAACGGGCGCGGCGATCGCCGCCGTCTCGATTACGGCTGGAATTCATCCGGTCCTTGCTTCTCTCTTCGCTTTCGTTGGGGGAGCCATCGCAGGTATGTTAACCGGCATATTGCATACGAAAGGAAAAATTAATCCGTTATTGTCCGGTATTTTAATGATGATCGCCTTGTACTCCATCAATTTGCGCATTTTGGGAAAGCCGAACATTCCGTTGCTCGGCAAGACGACGATCTATTCCTGGCTGGACAATCCTTGGATCATGATTGCCGTCATGGCCGTCGTCGTCATCGCCATTAAACTTGCGCTCGATTGGTTTCTGCATACGGAACTCGGCATGGCGCTGCGCGCGACCGGCGACAACGCCCGGATGATTCGCAGTTTCGGCGTGCATACCGACCGTACGATCATTATCGGCGTCAGCTTGTCCAACGCGCTTGTCGCTCTGGCCGGCTCGTTCGTCGCGCAAAACTCCGGTTATGCCGAAGTCCAAATGGGTGTCGGCATGATCGTCATCGGTTTGGCCTCCGTTATTATCGGGGAAGCGATCTTCGGCACGAAAACGGTGTTCCGCGTCACGCTCGCCGTCATGCTGGGCGCGATTATTTACCGCATGATCATCGTCATTGCGCTACGAATCGGCCTGAATGCGCAAGATATGAAGCTTATTACGGCATTGATCGTTATTCTCGCCTTGACGCTGCCGATGATTCAGAAACGATTCCGTTCCAAGCTGGTGGGCAAAAAACGAAGCGAGCAAATGACGGCGAAAAACGGAGGTGCGCGTTAATGCTTAACATTCATAACGTAACGAAAATATTTAATGCGGACACGCCGGATGAGAAAATCGCTTTGACGAACATCGACTTGCAGTTGGAGAAAGGCGATTTCGTAACCGTCATCGGCAGCAACGGAGCGGGAAAATCGACGCTGATGAACATTATATCCGGCGTCATGCAGCCCGACATCGGACAAGTGAAAATCGGCGGCAAAGATATGTCAAACTTGCCCGAATATCGGCGCAGCCAATGGATCGGACGCGTATTCCAAGACCCGATGGCGGGTACGTCGCCGTCCATGACGATCGAGGAAAATTTGGCATTGGCGTACGCGCGCAGCAAAAAGCGCGGCTTGCGTCTTGGCGTCACGAATAAACGGCGCGCCATCTTCCGCGAGCATTTGCTGAAGCTGGGCATCGGATTGGAGAACAGGCTCAATGCCAAAGTCGGCCTATTATCCGGCGGAGAACGGCAAGCGTTAAGTTTATTGATGGCTACGTTTACCGAACCGCAAATTTTGCTGCTGGACGAACATACCGCCGCGCTCGATCCTTCCCGGGCGGAATTGATTACGCGGCTGACGAAACAAATCGTGGAAGATTTCCATCTGACGACATTAATGGTCACCCATAACATGGAGCAGGCGATTCGTCTTGGCAACCGATTGATTATGATGGATAAAGGAAGGATCATTCTCGATATCAAGACGGCGGACAAACAAGATTTAACGGTGGAGAAACTGTTGCATGAATTCGAAAAAATTCGCGGCGAGAAATTTGTGGACGACCGCGTCGTGCTCGGTTCCTAAACCATATAAGAAGGCTGTTCCCCGGAGGGACAGCCTTCTTATATGATAATATGCAATTATTTCTGGCTTGCGGCAATCGCCTGCTCGAGATCGTAGATGATGTCTTCGATCGCTTCCGTACCGATAGACAGGCGCACCATGCCTGGCGTAACCCCCGCGGAAAGCTGCTCCTGCTCGTTCAACTGCTGATGCGTCGTGCTGGCCGGATGAATGATGAGCGACTTCGAATCGCCTACGTTGGCGAGATGAGAGAACAACTTGACATGGTTGATCAATTTGCGCCCCGCTTCGACGCCGCCTTTAATGCCGAACGTCATAATGGCGCCTTGGCCTTTCGGCAAATATTTTTGCGCAAGCTTATAGGACGGATGGCTCGGCAAGCCCGGATAGTTCACCCACTCGACCGCCTCGTGCGCCTCAAGGAACTGCGCCACTTTGAGCGCGTTCGAGCTATGGCGCTCCATACGCAGATGCAGCGTCTCCAATCCTTGCAGCAGCAAGAACGAGTTAAACGGCGAGATGGAGGAACCCATGTCGCGCAGCAGTTGGACGCGCGCTTTAATAATATACGCGATCGGTCCTACCGCGTCGGTGTACACAACTCCGTGATAACTCGGATCGGGCTCCGTCAAGCCCGGAAATTTGCCGCTCGCTTTCCAGTCGAATTTGCCGCCGTCCACAATGACACCGCCGATCGAAGTGCCGTGGCCGCCGATAAATTTCGTTGCGGAATGAACGATGATATCCGCCCCATGCTCAAGCGGACGAAGCAAATAGGGGCTCGGGAACGTATTGTCGACGATGAGCGGAATTCCGTGTTCATGAGCGATGTTCGCCACCGCTTCGATATCGAGCACGTCGCCGCGCGGATTCCCGATCGTTTCCGCGAACAGCGCTTTCGTCTTGCCGTTGATCGCCGCGCGGAAATTTTCCGGATCGCTCGGATCGACGAAATGAACCTTGATGCCCAGCTTAGCGAGCGTCGTCGAGAATAAATTATATGTACCGCCGTACAAGCTCGACGCGGATACGATTTCATCGCCGGAGCCGGCAATATTCAGAATCGCGAACGTGATCGCCGCCTGACCGGAGGAAGTAGCAAGCGCCGCCTGACCGCCTTCGAGCGCGGCAACCCTTTTCTCGAATACATCCGTCGTCGGGTTCATAATGCGCGTATAAATGTTGCCGAACTCTTTCAAGGCGAATAAATCGGCTGCATGGTCGGTATCGCGGAAGCCGTAGGAAGTCGTTTGGTACAACGGCACCGCGCGCGACAGCGTCGTCGGATCGATTTCCTGTCCCGCATGGACAGCAAGCGTATCCAATAAATAATTGCGTTCTTGTGACATACACAGTTCCTCCCTTAATATCATGTAACAATAATGGCTTTTCAAATTTTAACATTTCCATTGTCTCATATCTTCAGCAAAAATAAAAGACTATTCATAGTAAATAACTAAGAATACTTTGTTTTATACTTATTCACTATTATATAACAAAAAACCCGCAATGCAAAGCACTGCAGGCTGAAAAATCGTTCGATTATTGCCACTCTTTCGCCAGAGCGAGAAACCGCTCTTCGCTCGGACAAGCTTCCAATTGCCAATATTCGCGATGCGCAACTTGTTCTCCGGGCTGAACGTTTTGCAAAGCGCCCAGCGTCTCGATCTCGATAAAATGGCCGTTCGTATAAAGTTCGAAAGAACTGCCGAAATCCGGGTATTCCGCTTCCATGATATGTGTGTATGTTTTTTTGAAAATAACGCCGTTATTATAATAAGCCGCCCAGCCATGCTCGTTATTCAAACCGAACTTGAACGGAGGACGGTCCGGCATTTGCCGCACGACGATATGATCCTTGCCCCATTCGACGCGTTCGTCGGACATATCCGTATACGGCCATAGAATCAATTTACGGTTCGGCAGCAGCCCCGTGTCCCGGTTCGGCTGAGGCACGATTGCCGTTCCTCCCGCGGCCAAGACGGATAGCGCCCAAGGCGCGAATTCGATCGGCCACGCGCCCGCATTGCGGATCCGATGATCGAGTCGAATCCGATCCCCTTCGAAGCCGATTTCGATCTCTTTATCCGCGTCCGTCAAGCCCCGTTCCGCAAAACGGATGACGGCTCCCGTCCCGGTGCGTTCCCATTGGATCGCCTCTTTGCCCGGATCGTACGTACGGGGATACATTTCCGGACTGATCCATAAGCGGTGTCCGCCGATCATTTTCCAACCGTTGTCTTTCGTCATTTCGCCTTTGGGATCTTCGAAAAATATGTTGTTTCCGTCCCGGTAACTGCAATGAATGATCCGCGGCCCGCAATCGAGCGTAACCAGCAGGCGGTAATCCCCATGCCGAAGCTCGAGGCATTGGCCCCATTCGGCCGTTTGCACTGTTTCCACTGTCGTAGACATGAAATTTCCTCCTATTCCCAACCCATACTTTGCACAAAACGGCGGAACGCTTGCTTTCCCGCTTCCGTCCGTTTGTAAACGCCGGCGTTGGACAAAATTTCCACAAATTTGCTTCCCACTTCATGCTGCAAACTTCGCATCGTTTCTTCCTCGGAACGATCGGCAATGCCGTACCGCTCAATCAGATCCTGAATCCAGGCGGCATGCCCGGCGAGCGGTCCGTTCGCCGCCTCCGCATTCCAGGCCGTTTTGCCGCGCAAAATCGCGCCGATCTGCTCCAGTTCCCGCTTTAACCGTCCCGGTAAAATCGCCACGCCCATCACTTCGATCAGTCCGATATTTTCTTTTTTAATATGATGCAGGTGGCGATGCGGATGGAATATCCCCTCCGGATGCCGTTCATCGGTACGGTTGTTCCGCAGCACCAAATCCATCTCGAATTCGCCTTGCCCGTTCAAACGGACGATCGGCGTAACGGTATTATGCGGAACGCGTTCTGCTCCCGAGCCGGAGAATGCATAGATTTGCGCTTCCTCGTCGCTATACGCTTTCCACGATTCATAGATCTCGTTTGCCGCCCGCAGCAATGCATCGCGATTCTTCCCGCTTAACCGCAGCACGGACATCGGCCACTTCACGATCCGCAGCCGCAATCCCGAATGCGTTCGATGCGAGAAACCCTCCTCTGTCGGCGCTTTCTCGATCGGAAACGTATGATGTCCCCCTTGGAAATGGTCGTGAGTCAGAATCGATCCTCCGACAATCGGCAAATCCGCATTCGTTCCAATAAAATAATGCGGGAATTGTTCCACGAAGTCAACCAGCCGCGCAAAGGTGTCGCTCGTCAGCTTCATCGGCACGTGATCATGATGGAAAACGATGCAATGCTCGTTGTAATACACATAAGGCGAATATTGAAAATACCAGGACTCCCCGTTCAGGCGAACCGGAATAATGCGCAAATTCTGCCGGGCCGGATGATTGAGCCGTCCCGCGTATCCTACATTTTCCGCACATAGCAAGCATTTGGGATAGGAGGACGCGGTCTGTTGTTTGGCCAACGCGATTTCTTGCGGACTTTTCTCCGGTTTGGACAAATTGATCGTCATTTCGATCTCGCCGAACTCCGAAGGGTGAAGCCAATATACGTTTTTCCGGATACGGTCCATCCGAATATAATTGGAATCGATGGATAGCCGGTAGAACGCTCCTGTCGCCGCTTCGACGCCGCTTTCCTCGCGATTGCGGCGGAACGTTTCCTCCACCTCCGAAGGTCTCGGGGTCAGCAATCCCATAATTTTTGCGTCCAGCAAGTCGGCATATGTTCCGTTTTGCTCAGGCATAAGCCCGAGCGCGAAGCCGTACTCGATAAGCGTCGCAAGCATTGCATGCGGCTCATCGTACGTTTCTTCCCCGACAGGGCCGTCGTAAGGTTCGGGCATTTGAAACAAATCCAGCAGTTGATTGCGGCAATAGGCCAGATCCGCCGATTGGATCAAACGTTTGCGAAGCGCAAATCGCAGCAACTGTTCGATCGCCAATCCGGCTCGTTGTCGTCCGTTCGTCATAAGATCAGTCCCCATATCCGTTCGGATGTTGTACATGCCAGTTCCATGCGCTTTGAATCATGTCTTCCAACCGGGTTCTGGACGGATTCCAGCCAAGCGTGGAGCGCGCTTTGTCCGAAGAAGCGACGAGTATCGCCGGATCCCCCGCCCGGCGTTGTTGTACGACGACCGGAATATCGATCCCGGTTACCTTCTTCGCCGTTTCGATCACTTCCTTGACCGTGAAACCTTGGCCGTTGCCCAAGTTGAATATGGCGCTCTCCCGGCCTTGGCGCAAATGATGCACCGACAAAATATGCGCATCAGCCAAATCGCTGACATGAATATAATCGCGAATGCAGGTACCGTCATGCGTAGCGTAGTCGTCGCCGAAAATCGAAATCAATTCGCGCTGCTTCAGCGCGGTTTGCAGTACAAGCGGAATCAAATGCGTCTCCGGTTGATGGTCTTCGCCGATCAGCCCGCTAGCATGAGCGCCTGCGGCATTGAAATAGCGAAGCGACACATACTTGATGCCATGAGCGTTGTCAAACCAACGCATCATTCGCTCCATCACCAATTTGGTCTCGCCGTACACATTGGTCGGTTCCGTCCGGTCGCTTTCCTCTATCGGCAATTTCTCAGGCTCACCGTACGTCGCCGCCGTGGATGAAAACACGATCCGCTTCACTCCCGCAGCGTTCATCGCTTCCAGCAAACATAACGTGCCGTGCACGTTGTTGTCGTAATATTTGGCGGGATGCTGCATGCTTTCTCCAACTAACGAGTTTGCGGCAAAATGAATCACCGCCTCGATGTCGTTCTCTCCGAATACCGTATCCATAAATGCCCGGTCGCGTATGTCTCCTACATACAATTTGCCGCCTTGCACCGCGCCGCGATGCCCTTGCTGCAAGTTATCCACCACGACGACCTCTTCGCCGCGCTCAAGCAGCGCCATGACGGTGTGCGAGCCGATATAACCGGCTCCGCCCGTTACCATAATAGCCATGTTGTTTCCCCCTAACAAGATTTGTGAAGGTTTGCTTTTCTATTCGATTTGCTCCGCCCCATTGCCGACGCCGCATACGTAGAAAGCGGCTTCCAGGCCTGTCGCCTTCTCATAAGCTTCCCCTACTTCGCGAACGAATCGCTCGATCTGATCTTCGCGTACAAGAGATACGGTGCATCCGCCGAAGCCCGCTCCGGTCATTCTGGATCCGACGACTCCCGGTATTTTAAGCGCCTCTTCCACCATGACATCAAGCTCGAAACAACTTACTTCATACAGATCGCGCAGCGAGAGATGCGATTCCCGCATCAAACGCCCGAACGCCGCCAAATCGTTTTCTTTCAATTTCTGCACCGATTGCAGCACGCGCTCGTTTTCTTCGATGACGTGTTTGGCGCGCTTGCGCACCGTTTCGCTTGCAATGAGGCCGGCATGCTGCGCGAATTGGTCCCGATTAAGCTGGCCGAGCAGCGTCAATTCCGGAAATGCCGCCTTCAACTCGTTAACGGCCGTTTCGCACTCGGACCGCCGTTCGTTGTATTTGGAATCGACGAGACCTCTTCGTTTGTTCGTGTTGCCGATCACGAGCTTGTAGTTCCCGGTTTGAAACGGAACCAGCTCGAATTCCAGCGTATCGCACATAAGCAGAATCGCATGGTCCTTCTTCCCGTTGGCAACGGCGAACTGGTCCATAATGCCGCAATTGACCCCGACATAAGCGTTCTCCGCCTTTTGCGCCCATAAAGAGATTTGCTTGCGGTCGACCGGATGTCCTTCCAGCGTCAGCAGCGCAAACGCGGTCACGACTTCGATCGACGCCGAGGACGAAAGACCCGAGCCGTTCGGAATTTCGCCGTGAAACAACAGATCGTATCCGCGGGACAATGGGTATCCCGCCTGCTGCAACGTGACCATCACGCCGGTCGGGTAATCCGTCCATTGATCCGACTTGGCGCCTGGCAATTGCCCGTACGCAAATTCCGCGCGTTCCGGAAACTGTGCGGACGAAAGCGAGATCCGATCGTCGTCGCGCGCCCCGATCAGCAGCGTCGTGCCGAATTCCAGCGCGGCGGGGAGCACGTAACCTCCGTTGTAATCGATATGCTCTCCGATCAGGTTGACGCGACCCGGCGCATGAAAGACGTTTACTGGACGATCGCCGGACCCGTAATATTCGATAAACGTTCGATGAAGCTTTTCTTTTAACTGTTGATTCATGGGTTCACCTTCTTTTTTTAGATGAATGATTCATTCGTAATAATTTCAGTATACAGAACATATTGTGCTTTTGTAATAAACCGATGTTGCTTTCACATGGATTAATGTGACTTTATAAGATAAAATAGATATCGTAGCATGAATTGAAACGGGGGGTGCAATGATGTCCTCAACCGAAGCTTATACTTACTCGGTTGCTTCAAATCCCGTTTATGCCGCCGACAGCGAATTTCAGGTGTTGTTTGCGGGGGAAAGCCAGACGAAACCGGTGCATAAACTTGGACCGAAAGTATATGACTATTTTTTGCTGCACGTGATCGAATCGGGAGCGGGGGTTTATACGACGGAGTATGAATCGTACCGTCTGGGAGCGGGCGACAGCTTTCTGATCGAGCCCGAGCAGCTCGTCAGTTATATGTCGGACGAACGAACGCCTTGGCGCTATCGCTGGGTCGCGTTTAAGGGCAAGGATGCGGCGGGTTTGGCCCGTACGGTCGGTTTTTCGACCCGAAACCCGGTCGTCCTCGCGTCGGACAATCGTATCGTCTCCGAATATATCGATCATATCCGCCAATCTTTTCGCATGAATAACGTATACAGCAATTTGGATGCGATCGGTTATTTGCATCTTATTATGGCCGCATACGGCAAAATACGAAAAAGAGATTCGTACGATTTCGAACTGGAGTCCGATGTGCAGAAAACGGTCAAACAGATGATCCGTTATATGTCCACCCAATACGCCCAGCCTATCTCGATTGAGAAGATGGCGGAAAGTCTCGGGTATAACCGCGCCTACTTATCGCGTATTTTCAAGCAAGCGACGCAAATGTCTCCGGTTACGTTTCTGCTCAAGCTTCGGATCGACAAGGGCAGGCAGTTGCTTCGCGAACGTACGGAGCTGACGGTCGAGCAAATCGCGGCATCGGTCGGATTTCAAGACGCGCTATATTTCTCGCGGCAGTTCAGGCGATTCTACCAACAATCCCCGACGGAATACCGGAATGCGATGAACCGTTTGTCCGAAGACAGACGTTAAAGGGGAACCGCGAAATCGCGATTCCCCTTGTTCATTTGACTTGCTCTACGGGAATGAGCTTCATGCTGTTCGAGATTAATTCCGACACGGTGACGAATGAGTACCCTCTCTTCTTTAATGCCGGCAAAATGATTTTGAGCGCCTCGACCGTATTGGACTTTCCTTCCACATGGTCGTGAAACAGAATAATATCGCCGTTTCTCGCATTGCGCAACACTTTGTTTACAATTTGGTTCACGCCGGGAGAGCGCCAATCTTTCGTATCCTGATGCCATGACCAGAGAACGACGAGATATCCTTGTTTTTTGGCGGCTTCAATGATCGAATCGTTATAATACCCTCCCGGCGGCCGAAACAGCTGCGGTTTATAGCCTGTCGTCCGCACGATAAGATCATGGGCTTGCTCGATCTCTTTTTTGATTTTATCCACCGAATACGAGCCTGAGAAATAAGTATGAGAATACGTATGATTCGCCAACTCATGGCCTTCCTTCACTTCGCGGCGAACAATATCCGGATAATTGCCGATTCGTTTGCCGATCACAAAAAAAGTCGCTTTTGCATCGTATTTGCGCAGCAAATTCAAAATATCCGGCGTATATCTCGGATCCGGGCCGTCGTCGAACGTCAGTGCGATCATTTTGCGATCGGTCGGCACGTCCCACACAATGTCGCCGCGCGACTCGTAATAGTTGCGTCCTTTATGCGGTTTTATCGCATCGACGGCGATATCGTCCGACAATTGGGGAATAGCGGGCGCCAGGCCAAACGTTAAAGCCAGCAACATTTTGCAAGCAAGCAGCATTCACGGGTCACCCCTACACGTTATTCATTCATTACACCGTTTTAGATTTCTCCGTTTTGCCTGCTTTTATTTTGGAAAGCAATGCCAGACTCCGACAACGAAAAATAGAGATCCATGGAACTCTATTTGGATCTCTATTTGGATCTCTATTTTCCGTCTCCCTTTTTCTCCAACTCCTCGATGAGCGCGCGCGTCTCGTCGCTGACCTGCCGAACGAGTTCCGCCAGTACGGATAAAGCGGCCGACTCGGCCGGCAGGAAGGGCGGCATTCCCCATGAGCGTACGAGACTGTCGGGCGCGACCGCTTCAGGATGAAGATCGACTTGCACTTTATCCAGCTCCGGGCCTGCCATCCAGAACGAGCCGTGCCGGGCCGCCTCCCACAGATCATGCTTTTCTTCCGAAAGAAGGCTGTTTCCCATATCCAATGCATGGGAGGCCGCAGACGAATTCGCCGGATCCGATGCATCCTGTCCTTGATCCGCATTCGCCCATCCTTGACGCAAATGCCGCAGCATCTCCTCGCGGTCCATCCCCCGCAGCTTGAACAGCAGGAACGGATCTTCGTCGAGGCGTTCTTCCAACTTATAATATACGGCGGCAATATGTTTGCAAGGATTGACCCAGTCCGGGCAAGAGCATTCCGTATTCAGGTCCGATTCTCTTACCGGGAACAGATGCAAACCCGCATCCTCCAGCGCCGATTCCATCTGTTCGGGCATTTCGCCGGCTAGCAGCTTCGCGACAAAAAGCGGCCGGGACGCGAACGAGTGCAAGACGCGCTCCCATTGCTGCTCCGTATAAGGCGTCAGCCGTATCCATACCCGGTACGGTTTGGCGCGGCTGCCGGCAACTTCCGCCTGCACGACGCCGGGCAAGACGGAAATCGTTCTTACCATTCCGCCCCGCGCGTATGTTCTTCCCCGCTGCAACCGGCTTTTCCAGTTGAAGGACTCAAGCGCCAGCCTCCATTTCAAACCCCACCACGTTGACCCGTGCTTTTTCGTCCCATCCATTATTCAGCCTCCTCCATATCGTCTTGGAGCGAGTTTTCCCTCAATTCGAGCAAATGGCGCAATTCGGCCCCGGACAGTTCGGTAATCCAATGTTCTCCCGTACCAATGACTTGTTCGGTCAACATTCGCTTCGCTTCGATCATTTCATCGATTCTTTCCTCCAGCGTCCCTGTACAAATAAAAGTATGAACCTGAACGTTTCTCGTCTGGCCGATTCGATGCGCACGGTCCGTCGCTTGATTCTCGACCGCAGGATTCCACCATCGGTCGAAATGAATGACATGGCTCGCGCGCGTTAACGTCAAGCCTACGCCGCCCGCTTTCAACGACAAAACAAATACGGACGGTCCGCCGTCCCTTTGGAACGAATCGATCATGACGTCCCGGTCTTTTTTCGGCACTCCTCCGTGCAGGAAGAGCGGCGCCTCTCCGGTCTGCTGCCGCAAATATTCGACGAGCATCTCGCCCATCTTAATGTATTGCGTGAAGATGATAACGCATTCCGACGTTTCCCGAATGCTTGCCACGAGTTCCAGCAATTGTTTCAATTTGCCGGACCGGTTCGGCGCAGCGCCGCCGTCCTGCAAGAACAAGGCCGGATGATCGCAGATTTGCTTCAGTTTCGTAAGTCCTGCAAGAACAAGGCCTTTGCGCCGGATTCCTTCCGAATCGTCGACCTGGCTGAGCATGTCGCGTACGGTCGCTTGATAGAGCGAAGCTTGCTCCCTCGTCAGGCCGCAATAAATTTTCGTTTCGATTTTATCCGGCAAATCTTTGCTAATGTTTGGGTCGGTCTTTAAACGGCGCAATATAAAGGGCGCGACAAGCCGCTTTAATTGCTGCGTGCGCCTGCGATCGTGATACCGTTCGATCGGCAGCGCGAACCGGCTGCGAAATGTTGAAACGGTGCCGAGATATCCCGGATTCAAAAAATGCAGTATCGACCATAGCTCGTTCAAACGGTTTTCGATCGGCGTCCCCGTCACCGCGACGCGATTCGCCGCGGACAATCTCATGATGCTTTGCGTCTGCTTGGCCGTTTCGTTTTTAATGTTTTGCGCTTCGTCAACAATCAGATTCGACCAAACGATTTTGTTAAAATCCGCTTCATCGCGGGCGATCAAATTGTAGGTCGTTAGAACGACGTCGAATCGCTTTGCCTGCCGCATGAAGAAGTCGCCGTGTTCGCGCACCGGCCCGTGATGCGTGACGACGCGCAAGCTCGGCGCGAACCGCGCCAGTTCATGCCGCCATGTTCCGAGCAAGGATGTGGGACACACGACAAGCGCCGGTTCGGCGGCGCCCCGCTCGAACGAATCGAGCAAGAGCGTAATCACCTGAATCGTTTTGCCCAGGCCCATATCGTCCGCGAGGCAAACGCCGAAGCCTAGCTCGCTCATCGCCGCAAGCCAATGGAATCCCCGCTCCTGATAATGGCGCAGCGTCCCGTTCAAAGCGCCGGGCACGGCCCGCTCCCGGACGATCGCGTCCCAATCGCCGTCCAACAACCGTAGTACCGCCGGCGGAAGCTCGTAATCGGCGACCGGAATTCCATGCACTTCCGCATCGCTTCCGCCCTGGGTCGCAATATGCAATAATTCGCCGTACGACAATTCGATCGTCGGCCGTTCTTTCATATAACGAAGCGCTTGGCGAATTTCTTCCGGATTGACTTCCATCCATTCGCCGCGAAACGGAACAAGCGGCACTTTAAGCGATGCGAGCCGCTCCAGTTCTTCCGCCGTTACCGTCTCGTCGCCGACCGCCGCCTTGGCGTCGAATTGCGCAATCTGCGCGATGCCGAGCCTGCCTTTCGAAGACACGGAGACGTCCTGATTGGCTCCGGGCGTTTTCAATTTCAATTGCAGCCCGATCCGGCGGCGCCCTTCCCGAGTCCACCATGCCGGCAATTCCACGGACGTTCCTCCTTCGCGCAGAACGGGGGCATACTCCCGCAGAAACCGGTACGCTTCCTCCGTACTTAAGCGCAGCGCTTGCGGGCGCGGGCGTTCCAGCTCCCGTTCCAGCAGCGGGTATAATCTTGCCGCCTCAGCCAATCTGGCCAGCAATGCTTCTTGCGCGTTATAAAACCGCCGTTCGAACCAGCGCATTTCTTCCTTCCGCTGCTGCCAGATGAAGATTGCGGGAATTTGCAAGCTCGGATCGTCCTGCGGCTGCAGATGGAAATGAAGCGTCCAATCGGCGGCTCCCGCTTCGCCGCCGTCCGGCGGGTCCAGCCTCAGGCCGAGCCGCAACAGATCGGCTTTGCCCTCCTGCTTGTTCCGGAGCGGATGGTACGCCTTCGTCCAGTCGCGAATTTCCGCGGCCAAACGTTCCCCCTCCTGGGGCGTTACGATAAACGCGGGCGCATGGCCCGGATTCAGCAGCGATTTCCACCATAATACGGCGACGCGATCGTTTGCCGCCGCCGGAAATTGCAGCATCGATGCCAAGTCTTTCCGGTCGCTCATCCGCTGTCTCACTTGGTTATCGATGATCGCGCCGATAAAGGAAAACAACGATTCCTCCGCGGACCGGCCCGGGCCCTTCGAATCGCGGTTGTCATGCGCCAAACAGACGGGAGGCATCGCGTCGGCCAACATATAATAACGCTCCAAATCGCCTTCCATATCCAGGCTTGGCCTCCATACCCCTCTTCCCGTCTTGAGCTGAAGTTCCACGTCGGGCACGTATCGCCCGCGCAGCAGCAATTCCAACCCGAACAAAGCCGATCTTTGCCAGAAGCGCAAATCGTCCCCCGTCGTCGCCCGCTCCCCGAACGCATTCGTGAAATACGTTTCAAAATCCGATTGAATCAAAAGCGCAAATGCGGATGCGATCGGCAGCGTAAATCCCGACACTTCCCGCCTGGGTAATTGGTGCATTCGTTCCCCGCGCAACGTCCCTTTCTTCGTGAAAATCGGCAGTTTTAATTCGAACCGGCGGACGACCGCATTTTTCCAGACCGAATCTTCCGATTCCGACGCCCGTTCCCGGGCCGCATCCAAACTTTCCTCGATCTGTGCAGCGTCCTCCTCGGGCGAATAACAAAAAAACCGGTCCTCAATCCAGATACCGTGCCACCTGCCGTTTGCCAACAACGTTGTATCCCTCCGATTCTACTTTCCGATAAAACGACTGCATCGTTCTTACATCCATACAGTAAATTCTATTATAACACCGAACAAATTGAACTTCCCGTTTTTTTCCGATTATGCTATTTTACCCACTTCAAAACTTCTTTAAAAGCGGAGGGATCTCCCGCGAAACAGCAATCATGCGCCAAAGTCAATTCGTCGTTCCAAAGGGCGCAAGTACGAATGCGGCGACCATGATCGACAATGCGATTTCGCTTATGCCGACCTGTTTAATCGTAATTTTTCGTCCGGGCAATACGGCGGACCGAATCAGAAGTACGGCCAGCGGAATGAGCAGCGGCCACGGAAAGGCAACTGCGCTTGCCAGCAGGACGAACGAATGATACGCGATCGAAACGTAATAATAACGCCTGTTCTTTTTTTCGCGAATCATCGTTTTGACGTAAAATACGGTCCCTGTAAAATAAAGCGCGCTAATGGCGAACAGTTCCGCCGCCAAGCGCCAATCGGTCCCCCCGCCGACATCATAGGCGATGAAAACGATCAGGCTGAATTGGACGACCGCTGCGATATCGTTCCAAACATCGCGTTCCCGATTGCGCTTCGCAAAATAGCAATTAATGAGAAAGAACGGCAGAAGAACGAGCCCCATTCGCAGCAGATCCGGTTTCCATGCGATGAGCGCCGCGGCGGAAGGAAGCAGCAATATTCCGTATAACAACAGCGGTTTCGCATATGTTGCCGTTCTCCCCGTTCGTATCCATTGGAGCAGCGGGTAGGTAAACAAATAGGTCAACAGCCAAACGAAACCAAGCAATAGATGCAGCCATTGAGGTTGCGAAGCGAACATGCCGAACAGAAACGGAATGATCAACATGGCCCAAGCGCCGTGCTGTTTCGGAATATAGTTTTTCATCGGCATTTGCCCTCCTTTTATCATTGAATCGTATACTTTGACTCCATCGTACCGATCGCAGGCCGAAAAGTACATTGCGTTCAACAAATTGTCAATTCATTCCTATTAAAATCGTTAGTAAAGTCATTGATTCGCTCGCATTCATCGCCGATGAATATGTGGTAAAACAAAAGCGGTTGTGATAGACTCAAAGAATAGGCTTAAACTTGTACCGGGGGTACACGATCAAATCATATTGATGGAGGGGACATCATGAGTGCCAAAAAATTGCGTTCAGACATGATAAAAAAAGGCTTCGACCGCGCTCCGCACCGCAGTTTGCTGCGCGCCGCCGGCGTGAAAGAAGAGGACTTCGATAAGCCGTTTATCGCCGTCTGCAATTCTTATATCGATATCGTTCCGGGCCATGTGCATTTGCAAGAGTTCGGCAAATTGGTGAAGGAAGCGATTCGCGAAGCGGGAGGCGTTCCTTTCGAATTTAATACGATCGGCGTCGACGACGGGATCGCAATGGGACATATCGGGATGCGTTATTCGCTGCCGAGCCGGGAAATTATCGCCGATTCGCTTGAAACGGTCGTTTCCGCTCACTGGTTCGACGGCATGGTCTGCATTCCGAACTGCGACAAAATTACGCCGGGCATGATGCTTGGCGCGCTGCGCGTCAACATTCCGACCGTCTTCGTCAGCGGCGGACCGATGAAAGCGGGCAAAGACAGCAAAGGAAGATCGATTTCGCTGTCGTCCGTATTTGAAGGCGTCGGCGCTTATCAAGCCGGCAAAATCGACGACAAAGGGCTGCTCGAGCTTGAGCAGTACGGCTGTCCGACTTGCGGTTCCTGCTCCGGCATGTTCACCGCGAACTCGATGAACTGCTTGGCCGAAGGATTGGGCCTCGCTTTGCCGGGCAACGGCACGATTCTGGCCGTCGCTCCGGAACGGCGCGAGTTTGTCAAACAGTCGGCGAAACAACTGATGAATTTAATCGAAGCGGACATTAAACCGCGCGATATTGTCACTTTGGAAGCGATCGACAATGCTTTCGCCCTCGACATGGCGATGGGCGGATCGACCAACACGGTGCTTCATACGCTTGCGATCGCGAGCGAAGCGGGAATCGATTATCCGATCGAGCGCATTAACGAAGTCGCGTCTCGCGTGCCGCACTTGGCCAAAATCGCACCGGCTTCCGATTATCATATTGAAGACGTGCATAACGCCGGCGGGGTCAGCGCCATCCTGAACGAATTGTTCAAAAAACCGGGAGCGCTGCACGGCGATTGCATTACCGTGACCGGCAAAACGCTCTCCGAAAACGTGGCAGGTTGCGAGATTAAAAATACGGACGTCATCCATACGCTCGACAACCCGCATAGCGAACAGGGCGGTTTGGCCGTATTGTTCGGCAATCTCGCGCCGGAAGGCTCCATTATTAAAGTAGGCGCCGTAGACAAATCGGTCGGCGGCCGCCATGTAGGGCCGGCCATTTGCTTCGATTCGCAAGACGAAGCGCTGGAAGGCATCGCGAACGGGAAAGTAAAAGAAGGCCACGTCGTCGTCATCCGTTACGAAGGGCCGAAGGGCGGACCGGGCATGCCGGAAATGCTCGCGCCGACTTCGCAAATCGTCGGCATGGGGCTTGGCGCGAAAGTCGGTCTCATTACCGACGGACGATTCTCCGGCGCATCGCGCGGAATCAGCATCGGCCATATTTCGCCTGAAGCGGCAGAAGGCGGTCCGATCGCATTCGTCGAAGACGGAGATATTATCGAGTTGGATCTTGTCAACCGCAAAATCGAACTGCAAGTAAGCGACGAGGAATTAGAGCGCCGCAAAGCGAACTGGAAAGGCTTCGAACCGAAAGTGAAAACCGGTTATTTAGCCCGTTATTCCAAACTCGTTACGAATGCAAGCATGGGCGGCGTATTGAAAATATAAGCAAGCGCAAAGATCAAAGGACCTGGGGCTGATCCCCAGGTCCTTCTTCATAAGCATATTGTTTCTGTCCCTTGTATTAGGAGAGCCATTCACGCAAACGGAGGCGGCGTGCTCTCGAATCCTTCCGCTCGCTTCGCCGCCAGCGGCGCCGCGAATGGTTCCGCCTTCCCGGCATCGTTCTTCGCGACGGAACTGTAACGGTGAATGAGAAAATCGAACGGCATGATCATCATTTTAGGCACCAGCAATTCGTTATTCTCTTTCAACCTCGCAGAGCCGCGCGGATGAATGACGGAAAGCAGAAATTTCAAGTAAAGTTGCGACGACCGGGCAAAAAAGCCCTTCGGCAAATCCAATACTTTGAAACCGAATTTCTCCGGCCCCCGGTTCAGCATGCTGACGCCATACAACGCTTTGACGTCGGCAAACTGCGGGTCGGCTGTCGCGAGATCGGCTAATTCGGGCAGCGTCTTCTCGACCGATCGAATCATTTGAATGGCGATTTGCATCGTGGAACGGGACTTCTTGCTCATTTCGTATAACTTCTTATTATCAAAATGAATTTCTAACACTTTATCGCCTTGGACAAGCGTCTGTCCCTGATCAAGCGCCACCGCTTCGCCTTGATAAGGTCTTACCCGGTAATAAAAAACAGGATCTTCCTCGTTCGTCGTCTTCAGTCCGAATACAGAATGGAAACATTTTTCCCACGCAAACCACAGCTTTACGATCGTGCGTTTGTACAAGCTTGGTTGGCGCATGCGAACCGCGTCCGTAAGCCGCATCATTTCGTCGATACGGATAAAGCGAAAATGTTTACGCTGTGCCGCCTGCATATAACGCTCCAATGCGATCATCATATTCGCCGGAGCGTCTTTATCCGCTCCGAAGGTCGTACCGCAATCATGCAGCAGCACCACTTCGCCTGGGCGCATCTTCTTCATCATTCGGCGTTCCAGCCGGTCGGCTCCAAGACGTTTGCGCCAATCTCCGAACATCGCGGACCATAAAATGATTTGCAAATGTCCCAGTTTCGCAAAATCGATCAAATTGACGACCCCCCAAGGAGGCCGGTAATAAACGGTACCCGAACCGGTTATCGACTGAATAATTTGGATCGTCCGGTTTATTTGATTTTTGACCGTCTTCGGCCGCATCAACCAGTTGCTCTTGTGTACGTAATTATGAATACCGATCAAATGTCCTTCATCATGCATTCTCTTGATGATATCGGGATGTCTCTCAGCGTTTACGCCAACGACGAAGAACGTAGCTTTTGCGTTGTATTTTTTCAATAAATCAAGCAACAACGGCGTATAATAAGCGTCCGGTCCGTCATCAAACGTTAAGGAAATTTCCTTCTCCGCCCGACCTCTCTTGAACACGCGAAATCCGAATGTACGACTAACCAAGCCCGGGAGAAACGCATAAAAAGTTAAAATGTAAAATATCCAGAGCAGCAAATTCTCCATCTACATTTCCCCGCTTTTCAATGAACTTCTTTTATTGTACCATATGGATGAAAAAATAGGCACGTTTTTTGAAAATAGTGTACAATCAATATTATATATTTTCAGAAGGAGAGTAAAGGGATATGTTGTCATTCTACAAAAAATATTGGAGAACCGCATTCGATATCGGGCTGATCGCATTAACCGTCTATTTAATCATGTTTGTATTCAGCTTCCTGTATAATATCGCGACACCGATTTTTCTTTCCTTCATCGTGTTTTTTATTATCGAACCCTTTGCCAAATTTCTGAATAAAAGAGGATTCAAAAAAGCGATCGCATCGGCCATTTCCGTGCTCTGCTTTATTATTATCATCCTCGGCTTCTTTTTCGGAGCGGGAGTCATTCTCGTATCGCAAATTGCGCAATTGCAGAGCAAATTCCCAACCTATATCAATATGCTGCAAACGGCGTTTAACGAAACGTTTACTTATTTGATGGGTAAAGCGGAGCTCCTCCCGGCGGAAGTGCTGCTGAAGCTGAACGAGACGCTGCAAACGATAACGACCAAAGTTTCGCAACTGATGGGCGAATTTCTCGCTTGGTTGTTTTCTTTCCTTACTTCCTTCTCGTCGTTTCTCGTCAATTTCGGAATCGCCATCATTTTGGCCTATTTTTTGAGCGTCGAAATCAGCACTTGGCGCAAATTCGCGAAGGAGAAAACGCCGAACACGTTTAAACAGGCGTTCGCCTTTTTGCGCGACAACGTATTCAAAGGGATTGCCGCCTATTTAAAAGCGCAGTTCAAATTGATCTCGGTCACTTTCATCATGGTATTCATCGCCATGCTGCTGCTGAACGTGGG
This sequence comes from Paenibacillus sp. CECT 9249, assembly GCF_918697855.1. Taxonomy (NCBI): domain Bacteria; kingdom Bacillati; phylum Bacillota; class Bacilli; order Caryophanales; family Paenibacillaceae; genus Paenibacillus; species Paenibacillus sp. CECT 9249. The sequence continues at coordinate 81,243 of NZ_CAKKLI010000006.1, forward strand.
CAATGCCTTTACGATCGCTTTATTGTCGGCATTATTCGATCTGCTTCCGCTGCTCGGAATCCCCGTCATTTTTATACCGTGGGCGATTTATTTGTTCGTCATCGGCGATACGTGGCTGGCCGTCTGGATGCTGGTCGTGCTGGGGGTCGTCATGTTAACGAGACAAATCCTCGAACCGAAAATAACCGGCAACTCGCTCGGCGTCTCGGCCTTTACGATGCTGTCCTGCATGATTATTTCCCTTTCGCTGTTCGGCGTCGCAGGATTGATTCTTTCGCCTGTATTGTTGATCCTGATCAAAGCGCTCATGGATCAAGGCTACTTGCAAAGCTGGATTCGCCTGCCGAAGGAAGAGTTCGAGACGCCGCCGCCGAAAAATTAACTCTCCGTATACCGAGCCGCAATATCCATCACGCCGCGAAATACAATCGCCGCCTGATTCGCAATGCCCTCAGGCTGGTTTTGAACGACGACGGCGGCGCTGTAGCGCGGCGCTTCCGTCGGTCCGTATCCGATAAACCAATGATTGTTGCGCGGCGCCCCATGTTCCCGGACTTGCGCGGTGCCCGACTTCCCGGCTACACTCCACTTTGCGTTTCTTAACGATTTGCCGGTTCCCGACCGTACGACATCGTTCATCCAACGCAGCAGCCGATCGGCGGTTTGCGGCCGGATGGCGCCGTATGGCGAAGGAGAACGATGCGGCGCGAATTCGGCCATCAACTGGCCGTTCGCATAGCGGATTTCCTTCACGATGCGCGGAGCGGGCACTTGGCCGCGATGGAGCAGCGTCACGATAAGATTGGACGCCTGCAGCGGCGTAACAAGCGTATCCCGCTGTCCTACGGCCGTCTGCACGCGGACCCCTCCGTCCTCCGGACCGGGCCGGCGCGTCTTGCCCGGTGCCATTCGAGCCCATACCGGCAAGAAAATTCGGCCGCTTTCCTCCGCATCCCATTGTCGAAAAGGCGCCCGATCCATGAATCGGTTCGCCTCCCACCCGATTTGCCGCCCTAAGCCGAGCATCGAAGCATATCGTTCGATTTGCTGCGGCGCAAGCCTTTCGCCTAAAGCGCCGAATGCGATATTGCAAGAATGCGCGTACGCTTCCTGCAGCGTCAGTACGCCATGTCCCTCTTTCTTCCAACATGAAAAACCGTATTTCCCGTATTCGCCGCGGCATTCGAACCGTTCCCGCTCGGAAGCGGCCCCCGTTTCCAATGCGGCTGCGGCCATAACCGTTTTGAAAATCGAACCCGGCACCATCGCTTTCAGCGCCCGGTTGCTCCAATTCCCTTCCTTCAGGTCGATATGGCGCGGATCGAACGCGGGACGCGATACCATCGCCGCCACATCCCCGTTCCTCGCATCCTGCACGACGATCGCCCCTTCCCGCATGCCGACGCGGTCCGCATACGCTTCGATTTCGTTTTGCAGACGCAGATCGATCGTCGTTACGATTTGAAGCGGATAGTATGGATTGTCCGGCGCCGTCATGCGCGTATCCAAGCCAAACATCGGCCGTTTCGCAGCGTCGACGAAATAGGTTACGGTTGTGGAACCGACGCCACGGAGGAAATCGTCGAATGTCCGTTCCAGGCCGGCAGCGCCGACCGAAGTCGATATCGGCATATGATGCGGGTCCAAGCCTAAGGCGTATTCCCGCCGCAGCCGGTCGGGATTTTGCGCGACGAAGCCGAGCCATTGCTTCGCGGGAAAGTCGTTCGGATAGCGGGTTTGATACGGAAGCACGCGGATTCCGTTGAGCGGCAGCCGCCCAATCGCTTCGATTTCGTCCTGCGAGAGCGCGAGCGGATCTTTCCCGTCCGCCGCCTGCCAAATGTAAGGCGCTTTAAGCGCATCCCAGCGCCGTTTCAGTTCCTCCGGGGACGTGCGCAGTACGGCGGAAAGCGCGCCGACCGCTTCCGGCTCTCCCCTTGCCTCCGCCCGAAGCGGGAACAGTACCAGCACCGGCTTGATATTGCCTGTAATAGGCAAACCGCGGCGGTCGTAGAAATGCCCTCTGCCGCTGTCGAGCACAATGCCGCGCTCGCGTTGAACGACCGACATTTGCAGCATGCTCCGTCCGCCGCTCGCTGCCGCCGGCCGGCCGGCCGTCGACTGAATCCAGAACAGCCGCACGGCCAATAGGACGAACAGCGTCGTCATCCCGATCAAGCCGATGAATAATCGCTTCTTTATCTTGAACATTCCCGCCCCTCCTGCCTCGTCTTGTCTCCGGCCGCATTCCAATGATTCTTTATGTTCCAAGTATTGCCCAGTTCGGAGCGCAATAAGCGGGGAAATGAAACAACCTGCCCGCGTAAACGGACAGGTTGCTTATATCTTGTCTTCTTATAACGTGAAGCGCGCCAACGTTTCTTTCAATTTCGCGGAAACGTCTTCGAGCTTGTTGGATAAATCCACCAGATTGCCGCTTACGCCGAGCTGTTCGTTGCTAAGCGATGCGACCTCTTCCGAAGTTGCGGAAGACTCTTCGGCGACCGCGCTGACATTGCTCATCGCTTCGGCCAATACGACTTGGGCTTGATCCAGCTGCTGGATGGAATCGGTAGCAGAATCCAATTGCTGGATAAATCCGCCCATCTGCGTACGTACCATCGAGAATATTTCATTCGCTTCTTTCACCGATTGAATTTGTTGATTGAAGATTGGGTATGCGTTGGACAGCACGTTTACCGTATCTCCGATTTCCCGCTGGATCGTTTCGATCATTTCGCCGACGACGCCGATCGATTGTCTGGATTGTTCGGCGAGATTGCGAATTTCATCGGCTACGACCATAAAGCCTTTGCCGGCCGCCCCTGCGCGCGACGCTTCAATCGTTGCGTTCAGCGACAAAATATTCGTTTGCTTCGAAATGTTGTTCATCATATCCAAAATTTTGCGAATGGACTGCGTGCTTTCTTGCAGCGAGTCGACCTTTTCGACCATCGAACGGACCATTTCTTCCGTCAAGCTCGTCTTCTCGGTGAGTTCTTCCATGTACCGGATACCATGTTCGCTCGATTGCTCCACCTTCGCCGCCGAGCTTCCCATTTCGCCGTTCGCTTCAATAACCATTTTCATTTGTTTGGCCATATTCATCGTCAGGTCATTGCCTTTTTCCGCTTCCACCGCCAAATTGGTCGCCCCGTTGGCGATCTCTTCCGTCGCCACCGCGATTTCCTTCGCCGAAATCGCCGTCTTCTTGGAAGCTTCGCTTAATTCGGACGCGGTATCCAAAACGGAACGGGCCGATTCATTCGTATGCTGCACCAAATTGGTGATCTGATCCATCATTTCGTTAAAGCCGGCCGACAGCTGGCCGATTTCGTCCTGCGATTTGCTCTTCGTCCGGACTGCCAAGTTGCCGCGCGCGCCTTCGTTCATCAAATTGCGCAATTGAACGAGCGGTCTGGCGATCATCCGGATCATCCATGCGCCGATCAATGCGGCGACCAATGTCACGATCAGCGCGGCGACGATCGTCAATATGCGAATTTGCTGCGTTTTCTCCACCAGCTTCTCAACCGGGATCATGCCTACAAGCGACCAGTTTGCCGCTTTTAACCCGTTGAATATAGCCAGCACTTCTTTGCCCGCGGCATCCTTCATATTTTCTCCGCCGTTTACAATCGCTCCGCTCTCGTCTTTCTTCAATTCGACTTCGGCGGCCTGTCCGATATTTTCCGGAATATTCGAATAAACGACTTGGTTGTCCGCCGTCACGACTTGCAAGCTGCTGCCGTCGCCCAAGTTCAACGAACCGACTTGTCCGTCGAAAGCGGCCGTTTTCATTTCCAACATCAATACATGCGTCGCTTTGCCGGAACCGGTATTTTTGACGAGCCGCGCCAAACCGAACGAAGCCTGCCCTTGGTGCGTAGCGATTCCGTTGCTTTGGGACGGAATGAATACAGGTCTGCCCTCGCTATCGATCGTTTGCTGGAACCAGGGCTCTTTTTTCAACTGTTCGATCTCCGTGCTCGATCCGTTGGAAGAATAGAACTTCCCTTTTTCTTCAACGGGTATCAAGGTCGCGCCGAGAAGCGTATTGTTGCCCAGCGTCGTGCGCTGCAAAATTTCTTCGATTTTTTGCGAATTGATCAATTTCTCGTAATCGGAAATATGTTGGCTGGAGCTTTCGGTGATCGCTTTCTGAAGATCGTTGTTCATCAAAATCGACAACGTAATGTCGACGTAATTTTGCAACATAAAATCGATTTTTTCCGACGCTTGCACGATCGTTTGAAAATGCGCTTCGGAAGCCTGTTCTTTAATAATCGATTTCGCCTGACTATAGGAATATAGTCCGAGTGCAAGCACAAATACCAAGCTGCTTACAAAAAAGATTAAAAAAAGCTTCACTCCTATCGATTTGAACGGATTGATTTGAATTTTGCCACCTAATTCTTTCAGTGTTTTGAGCTGTAGACCCACAGTTGACACCACCCTATTTATTTTAAAAAAAGAATCGAAGCTTCTCCATACACTACTTATGTATCGGCATAATGATCCAAAATGTTTATGCGTTTCTCGCAAAAAAACAAAAAAAATGAACCGCCCGAACTATTTTTCGGAGGGTTCATTCCTGATCGGCTATATTTTTTTGCGCATCATGTCGAACGGACGGACGGGCTGATTCACCTTAATCCGCACCCGTTGCAGCGGGTGGCGCGCCGCATCGAGCGGATTGCCGTCCTCGTCCCATATCGCTTCCACCGTTTGTTTGAAGAATGTGCCGTTCGGCCCAAAAAATTCGATCTCTTGGCCCGGTTTGAAATGATTGCGCTGCTCGATGACGGCGATGCCTGTCTCCGCGTCGTATTGCTGGACGAGACCCGCAAAATCGTACGGCGCCGCCTTCGATTCCGGCTCGTAAATATGATCTTCGTGTCCCGGCGTATCGTAGAAAAATCCGGAATTTAACGGGCGGTTCGCCGCTTTATTAATCTCTTCGATCCACTCGGGCTTTAAGCGGTAGCGAGCCGGATCGGCCATATACGAATCGATCGCCTGCCGGTACACATTGACGACTGTAGCGACATAATGAATCGACTTCATTCTGCCTTCGATTTTGAAACTGTCGATGCCGGCTTCGATCAAATCCGGAATATGCTCGATCATGCATAAATCTTTGGAACCCATCGTAAACCGGTTGTCTTCGGGCTCAAAAAGAGGCAGTTGCGTAACCCCGATCCGATAGCGATCCGGGCCGGACGAACCGTCGGCCGCGCCGGGTCGGCCGTCTTCGAACAAATCGTACTTCCAGCGGCAAGACTGGCAGCATCCTCCCCGATTCGAATCCCGGTCGGTGAAATGGTTCGACAACACGCATCGTCCCGAATAAGAAGAGCACATCGCCCCATGAATGAAAGCTTCGATCTCAATATCGACATGACGTTTTATTTCGGCGATATCTTCAAGGCTTGCCTCCCGCGCCAATACGACACGCGGGGCCCCTTCATCCTTCCAGAATTGAACCGCCTGCCAGTTCATCGTCGATTGCTGCGTGCTGATATGAACTTCCAAATCCGGGGCGACGCGCTGCGCCGTTTCGATAATAACCGGATCCGCGGCGATGATGGCGGCAATGCCGACATCGGACAAATTCCGCAAATATTGTTCCAATCCTTCGATATCTTCATTATGGGCGTATATATTCGTCGCTACGAACACTTTGGCTCCGTATTTGCGCGCAAATTCAACCCCTTCGCGCATTTCCTCGAAGCTGAAATTGTCGGCGTTGGAACGAAGGCCGTATTGCCGCCCGCCGATATATACGGCATCCGCTCCGTAATGAACGGCGAATTTCAGCTTTTCCAAATTTCCCGCCGGAGCCAGCAGTTCGGGTTTGTCGAGGCGGTATCTTTGTCCTTTAAATTTCGGCTTTGCCACAGTAGTTGCAGACATGTACGGCACCTCCTGATTAATATACTTGTTCCTTGTAGAAAAATCCGTAAGAAAGCTCGCGTTCCGGGTCCTGCAGCTTTTCGATGGCTGCAAGCCATGCCGGATCGAAGCGGTAACCGGCCGGATCCGCCGTATACGCGTCGATCGCCTGCCGGTATGCGCGCACCGCGGTTTCGTTATAAACCGTCGATTTTAACAATCCTTCGATTTTAAAACTGTCGATGCCGCCTTCCATCAATTCATGCAAATTTTCCAGCATGCATAGATCTTCCGAACTCATGATATGCGTACCGTTCTCGTCTTCGAACACCGGATACTTCTCGTCTTGCCGTTCCGCCTCGATCAGGAACAAGCCGCGGTCCATGCCCCGATTGGCACTTGCGCCGCCGGCTTCCCCCGCGCCTCGGTGTTCCATATAGCTTCCCACCAAATTGCGTTTCGAGTGGTAAATATTCGTCATGCCGTGCACTTGCACCTGAACTTCCATGTCGGGCAGCTGCGATTTCGCTTCAAGCACCTGCTCCATGTTCAATTCGCGCGCCAAGACGACGCGCGACGCTCCCCTTCTGCCCCAAAATTTGGCCGTTGCGTAATTGGTGGAAGTCATTTCCGCATTCCAATGCAGCTTCACGTTCGGCGCGGTTTGCTTTGCCGCAATCAGAACCGCCGGATCGCCGAATTGGATCGCATCGACGCCCGCATCCGCAAGCTGAGCCAAATAGGCGGGCAATTCGTTCAAGACGTTATTGCTCATAATATTGTTAACCGCTGCAACGATTTTCGCCCCGTGGGCATGCGCTTCGCGAACCGCTTCGCGAATTTGCTCCGGCTTGAACTCGCCGGCCAGCCGCAAGCCGTATTTCGCTTCGCCGATCATAACGGCGTCGGCGCCGGCGCGAATCATTGCCGCAACTTCGGCAAGCGAGCCGGCCGTTGTCAGCAGCTCGGGTTTAGTTACCATGTCGACATTCACCTTCCGTCTCTAGCTCGGCCGCTTTATTTTGCCGATTCCTTACTTTTTTGAATGTTTCTTAAATGCTCTTTATATGTTTTGGCAAACAAATGTTTGTGCGTGCCGTCTTTTTTCGTCACATAATACAAATAGTCGGACGGTTCCGGATCGAGCGCCGCTTGGATGGATGCCAGGCTCGGGCTCGAAATCGGTCCGGGCGGCAAGCCTTCATGCAAATACGTATTGTACGGGCTCTCGATTTTCAAGTCTTTGTTCAGCAGTCTCTCTTTCTGCTGATCGAACAAGTATTGCACCGTCGCGTCGATTTGCAGCATCATTCCTTTGTTCAAGCGATTGTATATGACGCCGGCTACCAGCGCCCTTTCCTCGTCGACGACCACTTCGCGTTCGATCAAAGACGCGATCGTCATTAACTGATGAAAATCGACGTTAAGCGCGGCCAGTTTCTGCTCCCAATCGGCGGGCAACTCCTTCTCCAGCCTTTTGTCCAGCTCTTGCAGCATGCGGTTGATCATATCGGCTTCCGTGCTGCCTTTCTTGAACTCGTACGTTTCCGGGAATAAATAGCCTTCCAGCCTATGCCGCAACCCGTCGTCGTCCGGAATGAATTTGGCAAATTTGCCCTCCGCCGGCTGCGGATCGTCGGCGAGCCGAAGAAACGTCTCCTTGTCCACGAATCCTTCCTGGCTTAATTTGTCGGCCATTTGCGCGATCGTGAACCCTTCAGGAATCGTAAAACGGATCATTTCGTCGGGAATGACGTCTCCGGCGTTCAACTTCGCGATGATATCGTCGTATGTCATCCCCGGCTTCATCGCGTAAGGTCCCGCCTTAAATTTCGAGCCTTCTTTTTTATATTTCAAATAATATTGAAAAAAAGTGCCGTTTCTAATAATCCCGTTTTGCTCGAGCAAATCGGCAATTTGGGCCGGCCTCATTCCCGAATCGACCGTAATCTTCAATTCCTGCCCGCTGGCGGCGGCCGGCTGCATTCCGTACCAAACATAGCCGACGGCTCCTCCGGCCAACAGTACGATCGCAAGCAATAAACCGAATACAATTTTCAACAATTTCCCCACGTTGCCCTGTTCCCCTCCCATACCAAAAAGAGCGGACATCGCCGCCCTTTTCGTTCCTAACCGCTATTCAAATGTCGATGCCGGTTGAATTAAGGTTCATCCATCGCATCGGGAAGGTTAAGTTCGTCGAACAGTTCCGCCACGTTCTCCCATTCTTCGTCATCTTCGATCGTTTCCAATTCCGGATGACCGTCCTGCGATATCGTAATGCGAAAAAACTCGACCTCGCCCTCCTTGCTCATGGCTTCCGATTGAAGGACGGCATATCCTTGCGTCCCGAGTTGAAACTCTTTCAATATGCGATATACTTCACCGTCTCCGTCTTCGCCGGTCAATTCGACATAGCTTCCAAAAGTCTCAAACAGCCGGTTCGTATACACGATATCCTTCGCTTCGAAATAGCTCATTTGTTAATTCTCCTCATCCAGTTCGCCGATTAACGTATTAAACGTTTCCTCAACGATTTGCCATTCTTCTTCATCATCGATAATGTACAGTTTCAAGTCGTCTCCGTCTTCTTCATAACGGAACGCGTATACCTCGTCCGACTCGTCGTCGTCCGATTCTACGGGAACGACCATCATATATTTGTGATCGGAACCGTCCACTTCAAACTTCATGATGACTTCGAATTCTTCTTCATTCCCTTCATCGTCAGGGATATAAATAATTTCCGGTTCTTCCATCTGTATTTCTTTGTCCTTTGCCATCGTTCATCACCCTCACCTTTTTGATTTAGAATCTAAAAAATTTTGCAAAATCAAAGTTGCCGCCATTTTATCAACGACTTGCTTTCTTTTCTTTCGGCTCACATCCGCATCGATCAAAATACGCTGCGCCGATACCGTCGACAATCTCTCATCCCAAAGGTGAACAGGTAAATTCAATTCCGTTTGCAAAGATTGTGCAAATGCCATACAAATTTCGCCACGGGAGCCGATCGTGCCATTCATGTTCTTCGGCAACCCCACCACAATTTCGGTCACTTCATGCGCTTCAATCAACTCCGAAATGCGGCGGAAATCGTCCGCTTCGCTTCTGCGTTCGATGACCTCGATCCCTTGCGCGGTCCAACCGAATGCGTCGCTAATCGCGACGCCGATCCTGCGATCCCCATAGTCCAAGCCGAGAATTCTCATCATCCGTTAAACTCCTGTTACCGATGTTGGCTTAAGTAAAACCGCACCAATTCTTCAATCAGTTCGTCCCTTTCCTTCTTGCGGACCAAACTTCGTGCGTTGTTATGACGCGGAATATAAGCGGGGTCTCCGGATATCAAGTAACCGACGATTTGGTTGATCGGGTTGTATTCCTTTTCCACCAATGCGTCGTAAACGTTTAGGAGAATTTCCTGCGAAGAATATTCCTCCTCTTCCGCTTTTACGTTAAATTTCACCGTTTTATCCATCGATTCCATCGCCAACACCACCTCGCTTTTGTCAAAGCTTTTATTCTATCATAACACATTCGCAGCGAAAGAAGGAAATATAACGGGCAAATTTTTGCTATTCCCCTGCAATCTGTCTGCGAACCAGTTGTTCCGATAATTTCAACGCTTCGCCAAGCTTGGACGGATCTTTCCCGCCCGCTTGCGCCATGTCCGGACGTCCTCCGCCACCGCCGCCGCAGACGGCGGCGATTTCTTTAATGAGTTTGCCGGCGTGGAATCCTTTGCTTACAAGCTCCGGGGACACGGATACGACAAAGTTCACTTTATCCTCCTGAGCTGCGCCAAGCACCAGAATTGCCGAATCGATCTTTCCTTTCAATTCATCGGCAACCGTGCGCAAAGCGTCCATGCCGCCCGCATTGACCTCTGCCGCCAGCAGGCCGACGCCGCCAAGATCGATTAATTTGTCGGTCAGTTGTCCGGCTTCGATGCTGCTTAGTTTTGCTTGCAAGGACTCGTTTTCTCTTGCCATCTCTTTCATTTGCGCATAGATCGCTTCGATGCGCTTCGGCACTTCCGTTATATTGGACTTCAGCAATTGAGCGGATTGTTTCAACAACTCCAATTGCCCTTCCATGTAGCGGTAAGCATGGCGTCCGGTCAACGCCTCGATCCGTCGTACTCCGGAGCCGATGCCGCTCTCGCTTGTCAGTTTGAACAACCCGATTTGCGATGTGTTGTCCACATGGCATCCGCCGCATAGTTCGATGCTGTATCCGCCGACTTGCACGACGCGCACGATATCGCCGTATTTTTCGCCGAACAACGCCATCGCGCCCATCGCCTTCGCTTCCGCAATCGGCTTATGCTCGATGACTAGCGGCGTCCCTTTCCAGATTTGCTCGTTGACCCGCCGTTCGATATCCGCCAGTTCATCCGCCGTAATGCTGCCAAAATGCGAGAAATCGAAACGGAGACGTTCGCCTTCCACGAGCGAACCCGCCTGGTTGACATGGTCGCCCAGCACTTCCTTGAGCGCTTTATGAAGCAAGTGGGTCGCCGTATGATTTTTAATAATATCTTCGCGGGCCGGTCTGTTCACCGCCGCCCGAACGGTATCCCCGACACGGAAGGAGCCGGATTCGACCGTCACTTGATGGACATGTTGGCCGTGAGGCGCTTTGAAAAGACCTTCCACTCTGGCCAGCGCGCTTCCATGGCCGATTGTGCCCGTATCGCTGACTTGTCCGCCGCTTTCGGCATAGAACGGGGTACGGTCCAAAATCAATTGGCAGGCATCTCCCGCTTCCACGCTTTCCGCGAACGAATCGCCCACAACCAATGCGATAATCCGGGCTTCAATCTCCAATTCATTATAACCAACAAATTCACTTTTAGACGTAAAGTCGGACAGGACGCCGCCCTGCACCTTCATGCTCTCCGATTCATGGCGCGCGGAGCGGGCGCGGTCCCTCTGTTCCTGCATCGCCGCATCGAAGCCGGCGCGATCGACCGTAAGGCCGTGTTCCGCCGCGTAATCCTCCGTCAAGTCGAACGGGAATCCGTACGTATCGTACAATTTAAACGCGTCGGCGCCGCTTATTTCGCTCTTGCCTTCGCTGCGCGCTTCATTGCCGAGCTCCTCCAAGATGGCCAAGCCGTCCGACAACGTTTCATGGAAACGCTCCTCCTCGGTACGGATCACTTTTTCGATAAATTCGCGTTTTTGGACGACTTCGGGATAGTACACGCCCATCGCGTCTCCGACGACAGAGGTTAACTGATAAAGGAACGGCTTGTCGATGCCGATCAATTTGCCGTAGCGTACCGCGCGGCGCAGCAAACGGCGAATAATATAACCTCTGCCTTCATTCGATGGCAGCACGCCGTCGCCGACCGAGAATACGACGGTACGGATATGGTCGGCAATGACTTTCAACGCGACGTCAAAGTCGGCATTTTCTTTGTAGCGTACGCCGGCGATCCGGCATGTCGCCTGAATCATCGGCTGGAATAAATCGGTGTCGAAATTGGAATCTACATTTTGCAAAATAGAAGCAAAACGCTCCAATCCCGCCCCGGTATCGATATTTTTGTTGGGAAGCGGCGTAAAGCTGCCGTCTTTATTATGGTTGAACTGCGAGAACACAAGATTCCACACTTCCAGGAAGCGTTCGTTCTCGCCGCCCGGCACGCATTCCGGATCGGAAAGATCGCCGTAAGCGTCGCCTCGATCGTAGAATATTTCGGTGCACGGGCCGCACGGGCCCTCCCCGATATCCCAGAAATTGTCTTCCAACTTATAAATGCGCTCCGCAGGCAATCCGATCTTCTCATTCCAGAGCCGGAACGCTTCTTCGTCATCCGGATAGACCGTTACCGACAGCTTCTCCGGATCGAAACCGATCCACTTTGGGTCGGTCAAAAATTCCCATGCCCACGTAATCGCTTCTTCCTTGAAATAATCGCCGATCGAGAAATTGCCCAGCATTTCAAAAAACGTATGATGGCGGCGCGTCTTGCCGACATTCTCGATATCGTTGGTACGTATGCATTTTTGCGAGTTGGCAATCCGCGGATTGTCCGGCTTGACGCGGCCGTCGAAGTAAGGCTTCAACGGCGCCATTCCCGCGTTAATCCATAGCAATGACGGATCGTTATGCGGTACAAGGGAAGCGCTTGGTTCAATTTTATGGCCTTTGCCTGCGAAAAAGTCCAGCCATTTCGAGCGAATTTCACTAGCTTTCATCGTAATTGCCTCCAATTAGTTCAAATGAAATAGAATAAATTTTTGAACAACCTCTTCAAAAACAAAAAATCGCCCCTAGTAACAGGGACGATTTCTAACATCGCGGTACCACCCTGGTTATCGCCCTTATGCAGCTCTTTGCGAGCGCATGCAGCGATCTCCTCGTATAGCCGTTAACGTCGGCCGGCCGGCGGATTTGCCCGCACTCCGAAATCAGCTTTCGGCCATCCTTCATGCAAAAACTCTCGCAGCCTGCGAACGCGAACCTAAGCGGCCGCGCACGCGGAGTTATCTCTCTGGATCATGGTCTATGGCTTACTTCATTTCATCATCGTTTTCATATTTTTTCATTTACAGTATAGCTACCTCGCTTCATCCTGTCAAATCGTCTTTCTCCGCACATAATAAGTAAATATATGCTGCAGGATGACTTTCATCGCCGCAAAGAACGGCACCGCCAAAATTAGGCCGATCACCCCGGCAATCTCCCCTCCGACGAGCAAGGCGAAAATAATGAGCAGAGGATGCAGGTGAAGCGTGCGTCCGACCACTTGCGGCGAGATGACGTTGCTCTCGAGAATTTGGCAGATCATGTTCACCAGAGCGACGAGCAGCACCATCTTGAGCGAGATCGTCGACGCCATAATAATGGCCGGCGCCGCCCCGAGAAACGGGCCCAAATAAGGAATGATATTGCAAATCGCCACCACCGCGGCCAGCAGCAGCGGATAAGGCATGCCGATGATCCAATAGCCCAAATAAGCCAATATGCCGATAATGAAACAAACGATGAACTGGCCGCGGATATAGTTGCCGAGCGCTTCGTCGATATCTTTCAGCAGCATGACGGTATGTTTGCGATGCGATTTCGGAACGTATTTCAATGCGGTGCGTTCGAAGACGTCGAAATCCTTCAAAATATAAAAAATAAGGAATGGAATAATAAACGCGATAAACAGTACGTTCAGCGTCGCTCCGATATTGTTCATAAAGTCGGAGATGCTTTGGGCCAGCTTGTTCTCCAGTTGTACGGTCCATTTCATAATGCCCGTGCGCACGCCTTGCGGCAAAAACGATTGGTTCAAGTCCTCGACAATGCTTTGCGCGCGCATCGTCAATTCCGGAATATGTTCGTTCAATTCCTGCAGCTGCTTCATAAACATCGGAATTAAATTCATTATGATGACCGTCATCGTCGTCAAAAAAACCGCATAAATAAGCAGCACCGCCATCGTGCGCGGCACCTTGCGGTCTTTGAGCAAACCGACGATCGGATTCAAGACGTAGGAAATGATCATCGCGATAATAAACGGAGCCAGCACCGCCTTCAAAAAATCGTAAACGCCGACGATGAGCGGTTTGATCAACAGCAGCATATATAAAATCAGCAAGCCTAGCAATGTATAAATGCCGTACGTAAACAGACGGCTCTTCGTAAACCGTTCCAATGCCGTTCACCACCGTTCGTCACTTGAGCTCTACTCTAAAGTATATGTACAAGGGTACGAATTTACACGGCAAAAAAAACGCCCCTTCAACCGGAACCTCGCACAGGTTGCGGCGAAAGAGCGTTGGAAACGGCGGTCGCGTCCATTTCGTTTACGTCGACAAATGTATATGGGACACGTCCTGCGGCAATTCCTCGCTGAAGAACAAGTCGTCAAGCGAGCTGAGCGTACCGTCTTCTTCCACTTGAAAGACGGACATCTTTTCCCCGTTCACCGTCAATTCGATAAAGCAGCCCCAACAATAAAACTGGTGGGAGCCGATTTTGCCGATGTCTTTGGAATTGCAATTTGGGCACCTCAACATATAAAATTCCACCTATCCGTTAACAAGAGTAATGATTTTCTCCAGATGCTGCTCGCAATGCTCCGGAACGATAACCGCATCTTGCCCAATCTTCATATCGGCGGAATAACGCAGCCATCTTCTTCCTTCCATGAGATCTGAAATAAAACCATCCGAAATTTCCAATCCTATCATTGTATTACCCATTTTGGGATCAAAGTAAACGTCCGTTACGCTCCCCAACCGCGTTCCGTTCGCGGTCACGACCGGAAGGTCCCTGACTTTTCCGTTTCCGTTCAAAAATGTATGTTGTATATCGACAGCTTCCGTCTGGCGGACAGCCTGTTTATTGACAATCATTACGGCATCTTCGCCGTAAGCAATTACGTCATTCCACAATACCGTCTTGACTGTTGAGGAAAATAACCGTTTACCTTCAAGTTCGAGACCTTGGATCTCCCAAGTTTCCGTCAACAAAAAATCTTTCACTTTACCGACCTGCTTACCCTTCTCCACTTCCAAGACGGATAAACCGATCATTTCCTGTAATCTCACGGCGTTAGGGCGCCTCCTCGTTCGGTTTGTAGATTGATCTTATACGCATATCGTTTTCATGCTGTACGACCTTGTCACCGACGTGTTCGTCAATTCATCCCCCCTTCTCTTTTCGAAAAAAAGCCCTAATTTTTTTTACGTATCCGTTCTACAATGGTTGCAATTTTTTGGGCGGCGATTTCCACGTCTTTCATAGTATTGCCCAAACCGAAACTAAATCGTACCGCCGAACGCAACACCGGCTCCGGAAGCTTCATCGCGACAAGCACATGCGAAACTTCCAGCGATCCGGACGTGCATGCGGAGCCGCTCGAAGCCGCAATCCCCTCCATGTCCAAATTCATCAGCATCGTTTCCGTCGGAACGTCCGGGAAGCTGACGTTTAAGATATGCGGCAAATGCTCGGTGGGATGACCATTTACGACGACCCGGTCGGCGCCTAGTGACTCACGCAGCAACCGAAGCATCGCTTCGCGCAGTTCCGTAAGATGCCGCGCATGTTCCGCAATATTCGAAGCGACAAGCTGTACTGCCTTGGCAAACCCGATAATGCCGGCAATATTCTCGGTGCCGGCTCGACGTTTGCGCTCCTGCAGCCCGCCGAACAGCAGCGGGTCGATGTTGGCGCGGCGCGAAACGTAAAGCGCGCCTACGCCTTGTGGTCCGTTTATTTTATGGGATGAAAAACTCATGAGGTCTACGGGAAGCTCGTCTAAATCGAGCCGCGTCATGCCGAGCGCTTGAACGGCGTCGACATGGAACAAAATGCCGCGCGCCCGCGCCAGCTCTCCGATCGGTTCGATCGGTTGCAGCGTGCCGACTTCGTTGTTCCCGTACATGATGCTGATCAGGAACGTATCCGGGCGAATGGCGGCTTCGATTTCGTTAACGTCCACTTGTCCGGTGGAATCGACCGAAACGAAGCTGACTTCGTACCCCATTCGTTCCAATTGATTGCATGTGTGCAATACGGCGTGATGCTCGACAGAGGAAGTAATGATATGTTTTTTGATGCCCCTCATGGCGGATGCCGCTCCGAACAGCGCCGTATTGTCGCTTTCGGTGCCTCCGCCGGTAAATACGAGTTCGTTAGATTGACAATGCAGTTGTTGTGCGATTTGATCCCGCGCTTCGCTGAGAGCCCGCTTGGCAGCGCGACCGAACGAATGCACGCTCGAAGCGTTTCCGTAATGATCGCGCATATAGGCGAGCATCGCTTCGATCACTTCGGGATGCATCGGGGTTGAAGCGGAATGGTCTAAATATATGGGTGCCATCCAAGTTGTTCTCCTACTCCTAAATATAAGTACAAAAAGGTCAAAAGGGGGCTTCTTGAACGACCTTTCTAAATATAGAACATATAACTGTCCTGGACGCCTTCGTCCTTATAAGCGATTAAATCGGCCAATGTCGTCGAATCGAGCACTTGGGCGATTCCGTCGCGAATGCGCAGCCATAAATCCCGTTTGGCCGGATCGTCTTCTTCCGTGAAATCGACCGGTGAAATGGGGCCTTCCAACACGCGAATAACATCGCCCGCGGTAATCTGCTCCGCTTCTTTCGCCAGCGTGTATCCCCCGTACGCCCCCCGCACGCTCTTCACGAGTCCGGCGTTGCGCAGCGGAGCTACAAGCTGCTCCAAGTAATGTTCGGATAACTGGTTTTTCTCGGCAATGCTTTTTAAAGAAATCGGCCCTTCGCCGAATTTGGCGGCTAATTCCATCATAATAGTCAGGCCGTAACGGCCCTTCGTCGATATTTTCAAAAAAAGGCACCTCTTTCATGATTTTGAAACTATGTATTCCGATTATACACCTATGATTAATGTTAACATATTTATCTCTTGTATGGGCAAAAAATCGTTGACATATTCATGAAAAAATTTTAGTATCTTTCGATACGAAATGATGCTTTTTAACATATCAGACGAACGTAATTCGTAAGAAGTTGCATGTTGTGATAAAATATGATTTAGTTTTTACACTTTCTTAGAAAATGGTGATGTTCATGTCGAATTCCAATGCGAATACGCGTGTCGTCGTAGGAATGTCCGGCGGAGTCGATTCGTCCGTGACCGCCTTGCTGTTAAAGGAACAAGGGTACGACGTCATCGGTATATTTATGAAAAATTGGGACGATACCGACGAATTCGGGCGTTGCACGGCGGAGGAAGACGCAGAAGACGTGCGCCGCGTGTGCGACCAAATCGGAATCCCTTATTATACGGTTAACTTTGAAAAAGAATATTACGATAAGGTATTCACCTATTTTTTGGATGAATATAAACGGGGACGAACGCCGAATCCGGATGTCATGTGCAACCGGGAAATTAAGTTCGGCGAATTTCTGAACCGCGCGCTCGATTTGGGAGCGGATTACTTGGCCACGGGACATTACGCCCGCGTCGAGCGGAGCGGGGATGCGTACCGGCTGCTGCGCGGAATCGACGGCAATAAAGACCAAACCTACTTCCTGAACGCGCTCAATCAAGCGCAACTGTCCAAAGCGATGTTTCCAATCGGGCATTTGCCTAAGCAGGAAGTTCGCAAAATTGCGGCGGAAGCGGGACTTGCAACGGCCAAGAAAAAGGACAGCACAGGCGTCTGCTTTATCGGGGAACGCAATTTCAAAGAGTTTCTGAGCGGCTATTTGCCGGCACAAGCGGGCGATATGATCGATATTCGGACGGGCGAGATCAAAGGACGCCACGACGGTTTGATGTACTATACGCTCGGCCAACGCCAAGGCCTCGGCATCGGCGGTTCGGGAACAGGCGAGCCGTGGTTTGTGGCCGATAAAGATTTGGAACGCAACGTGCTTTACGTCGTGCAAGGAGACCGGCATCCGAGCCTGTATTCGACAGGCCTCGTCGCGACGGGAGTCAACTGGATTAGCGGCAATGACCGCCTGGGGGCTGCCGGCGAAATGCGCTGTACGGCGAAATTCCGCTACCGTCAGCCCGATCAAGGCGTTACGATCGCATGGACCGGCGGCGATACGGTGCGGGTAACGTTCGACCAGCCGCAAAAAGCGGTCACCCCAGGCCAAGCCGTCGTCTTCTATGACGGCGAAGAATGTTTGGGCGGAGGAATGATCGATCAGGTGCATAAAATAGAACAAAACGCAAATTTGTGAAGAGGAAAGGAGTCGAACCACATGGTCGTATTAAAATCCCCCGCCGAAATCGAACAAATGAAAAAAGCGGGGCAGATCGTGGCGGCATGCCATCGCGAAATCGCTAAAATGATCAAGCCGGGCGTTTCGACCTTGGAAATTAACGATATGGTTGCCGGCCTCATTACGCAATTGGGCGGGAAACAATTTACGAAAGGCTATAAAGGCTATCCCAGCGAGACTTGCGCATCCGTTAACGATGTGATCGCCCACGGGTTCCCGGACAAAAAACCGCTCCAAGACGGCGATATCGTTACGATCGACGTTGTCGTCGAAGCGGACGGCTGGTTCGGCGATTCCGGCTGGACCTATCTGGTCGGAAACGTATCCGACGAAGCGCGCCGCTTGGTGGAAGTGACGAAGGAATGTTTGTATTTGGGCATTGAACAAGCGGTGCCGGGCAATCGGATCGGCGACGTCATGCATGCGGTGCAGCAGCATGCGGAGAAGAACGGCTATTCCGTCGTTCGCGACTTGCTTGCACACGGCGTGGGCCGGTCGTTGCACGAAGAACCGAACATGGTGCACGTCGGGAAGCCGGGCAGAGGCTTCCGGTTGAAGGAAGGCATGGTCTTTACGATCGAACCGATGATCAATCAAGGAACCTACGATATCTTTATCGACGACGACGGCTGGACGGCAAGAACGTTTGACGGCAAATTGTCGGCGCAGTTCGAGCATACGATCGCCATTACGCAAGACGGCCCGGTCATCTTAACGGCGCAATAACGAATCTGCCTCTATTCTGAACATATAATTGGGTGATCGGATGAAACTATTCAAGTTAAACGGCTTCCCTCGGGAAGCCGGCGTTTTTATTTTTGCAAGTTTTGTCAACGCGCTGGGCAGCGCTTTTATGTGGCCGTTGACTACGCTTTATGTATACACCTTTTTCGAACGGCCGCTGGCCGACGCCGGCTTCGTCCTCCTCCTTTACTCGCTTGCGGGCATTATAGGGCAATTGCTGGGAGGGATGCTGTACCATCGTTTGGGCGTGAAAAAGCTCATCGTCGGCGCGCTCGCGCTGGCGGCGGCGATGCAATTCTCGCTCATGCTGACGGATCGGTTCGCCGTCTATGCGATCATTATGACGGCGCTAGGACTGTTCAGCTCCGCCTCGATGCCGGCAATCCAGGCGTTTATCGCTTTCCGTTGGCCGGGCAGCAGCCGCGAGATGTTCAACGCCACCTATGTCGGCAACAATATCGGCGTTGCAATCGGCACGGCGCTCGGCGGCTTGGTTGCCAACTATTCCTTCCAACTCACATTCATGCTGAACGGAACGACATCGGTCTTATTCGCCGCCTTTTTCTATTTTTTCCTGCGGACGATGAAGACGGATCAGTTGCCGGACAAATCGGCCAGAGGACTGCGGTCGGGACGAGCCGTCCGCGCTTTTCGACTGCTCATTCCCTACAAGCTTTATCTGTTTGTCGGGCTCGGCAGTCTGTTCGTTTGGTTTTCAAACTCCATGTGGGGAACGGGAGTCGCGCCGTTTTTGTATGACGAAGGGATGGATCTTTCCGCGTACAGCTTGCTGTGGACGATCAACGGCGTACTGATTTTCGTCGGCCAGCCTGTCATTATGTTAATCAAAAAATTTGCGGCCCGAAGCTTGACTTCCCAATTGACGGCGAGCGCCGTGTTTTATTTGCTCGGCTTTATGATTATTTTGGCCAATCATAGCTATGTCTTCATCGTGCTGGGCATGATCGTTACCACCTTCGGCGAAATGCTGATCGGCCCGACGGTTCCCGCCTTTATTACCGAGAATGCCGACGGCGATTCTCCGTTCTATCTCGGCATCACGGGCGGCATCGGCAGCGTCGGCCGCGTGCTCGGACCTTATATTCTTGGCATCACGTACGATTGGGGAGGCATGACGCAGGTCAGTTATGTCGCCGTGATCGGCTCAGCCGTCGCGGTCGCCTTTTTCATGCTGCACGCTTCATTCCATCGCGCCAAGCGTTCCGCCGCCTCGGTTACGCTGGACCGGTAAGGGAGCTTAGGTCGACAAAACGATGCCGAGCCAGGTAAATGCGGCGCAAACCCCAACAGAGCCGCCGATATATGCGGCGGCATGAACATACCGCTTCGATTCCAACAATTGCAACGTTTCATAACCGAAAGTGGAAAATGTCGTAAAAGAACCGCAAAAGCCGATGCCGGCCAGCGCATAAATCCAAGCGGGAACGCTCGGGCCGGCGCCGGACAAGCAACCGAGCGCAAAGGAGCCGGCGACGTTCACGAGCCAAGTTCCCCAAGGAAACGGGGAATGGGCACGGGACGCGACCCATTGCCCGATCCAGAATCGGGCAATCGCGCCGCAGACGCCGCCCATACCTACCAACCATATCATTCGTGGTCTCCCCTTTCCACGGATGCGGGCCGTTTCCCGGCTTGTCCCGCCCGGCCCAATACAATGCCCGCGCCGGTCAGCAACAGGCCGCAAACGACGCTGCCGAGCGAATAAAGCAAAGCGAGGCCCGGCTGCCCGTTCTCAAGCAGCCGCACCGTTTCGACGGAAAAGGCGGAGAACGTCGTAAACGCTCCCGTAAACCCGGTTCCGACGAATAGCCGCAACCCGGGCGCAACGGGCAGTCGCTCCAACGTAACTGTAAAAAACCAGCCGAGAAACAAACAACCGAGGAGATTGATCGCAAAAGTCGTTCCCGGAAACTTCCCCGCCTCCGTTACAAAGGCGAGTCCTATCAAATAACGGGCCGATGCCCCGAAACCGCCCCCGATTCCGACGGCGGCCATTTTTTTTATCATGACGCTCTCTCCTGTCCGTATGATAGCTGTTTCTCATTTTATCATATCTTGTTGGAGACGCGCAGAGACGTAAAGCGCCTTTTTGGAATAGCTCCGGAATTGACCGCATGCCATACCGCTATGTCAGGAACGGTTGCCGCTGAAGCGCCCTTTGATCGCATGCACCGCAACGTAAACGATCGGTATGAGTTGCACAAGCAGCATATAGATGGCCAGGCCGGATGAGGTCAACGTTTTGGCAAAGAGCGTCTGCTCCTTTGAGAACAAGTGGGCAATGGTCACAATCAGCGCCCCGATAAGAAACGTCGTCGTTTTCGGATCGCGGAAGCCGACGATTTGAGCCATCAACTTGGATGCGATAAATATTAACAAGCTGTCTTTGATGAGCAATGTCGTCGACCAGACGGAAAGAACGAGCGGATCGATGTTTTCCAGAAACTGTCCGATTTCCGCAAACCGGATCATTTCCAGCATCGTAAACCTTAAATTCGAGCCTAGATAAGGGCCGAACAACATTAGAGCCATATACCAGAAAACAAGAACGGCGAGCCAGGCGATGACGCTTCCCAAAAAGGCGTAGCGCATCAATTTCTTCTCTTGCTTTAAATGCGGGAACAAAAATAGAAGCAGCACGATTTCCCCGTACCATGGGATGGCGTAGACGAATGAATTCAACATTTTCTGCCATTCGAAATCGGTAATCATTGCAATGCTCATGCTGTAATTCGCACTCGGCATTAATGCCGGAATAATGAGCAGAAGACTGATAAACGACAGCAGGAAAAAAATGTCCGCCAAATAGACGATCGTTCGAATGCCGAGACGGGCGGCCAAACATGTGCAGAATACAAAAATGGACGAAACGACCCAATCCGGCGTGTTCGCCAAATAGATCGAGCTGAAGAAGATCGTAAATTCCTCCACATTGATCGAAGCGAGATGGATGCAATAAAAACAAAAGACGCATACAAAAAAGTAATGCGGCCATTTGCCGACAACTTTGCCGCCGAATTCCACCCATGACTTGTCCAGATTCACCTGCCCGAGGCGGATGGCGAAATAAGCCAAAACAAGACTGAACGCATAGGCTGCGAGAAGCGATATCCACCCTTGATAATCCGCCTTCTCCAGCAGCGGACGGATTAAAAAGGCAAACGGCGCCGATAAAAGGTACACCATCCAAAATCGTGAAAATTGCGAACCCGTTATAAATTTCATGCGGCCACCTCCTGTTTCATTATGGAAACCATCGATCCACCCACCCGAACAGAAACGACACGATCGTATTCGGCGTCGCCAAAGACCTAAGCGGGATGGAAAGCATCATGTAAACGAAGAAAACGAACCAGACGCATAAATAAGCCGCTTTTTCGTAGGTTCTGCTATTGCGGCGAACCATTCTCCAATCGAACAAGCCGATACAGATCATGACTACCATTACCATTGCCATGTCCTCACCTCATTTTCTATCCTGCCAAAAAGGCACCGTTTCCGCCCCGAAATGCATAATTCGAATATTGGCTTGAATTTGAAAATCGACATTGTCTCTATAATAATCGCGCCAATCGTCTCTGATCTCTCTCCATTTGCGCGGGTACCGCCAGTCGACGATCGAACCGAGCATTAAAATGTCCGATTTCAGGCGTTGGGTCTTTTTCAGCATCGCCAGCGCGTCGGTACGCACATCGTCCGCGAATTTTTGCTCGATTTTATGCACGACCTTCGGATCCAATAAATCTTTGCTTGATACTGCCGACAGCACATCCGCCTCCGCAGTTAGCGTAATGTGAAACACAATTTTGTTTCCGGACAATTGCGGGCGAATTTGTCTTTTTAATTGGCGCATCGTCACGCTAATCTTCTCTTTGGCCCCATCCAACTCTACGGTTCGTATTTGACTTTGATGCGACTTGTTCAGCCATGACAACACTTTCGTCTCTTCCATATTCAGAGTGCCAACCAGTTTGCCGTCGCGGAACAAGGCGGCGCCGTCAGTGCCGGCCCAAGGCGTTTCTTTACCTTTCTCGCTGACCGCTTCCACTTTCCCGAACGTCAGAATGCTCGCGGCAACGTCCTGGCCGGCGATGACCGCTTCCAAATAGTTTTTGACGCTCGTTTGCATCAACACTTTTAAATTGACGAATTCGCGCAGCACTTCGGTAGGCGTACGCTCATAGACGGGAGTCAGTTCGGTAATTTCCGTCGCTTTGCCGGGCGCGACGATGATGTAGGTTTTCAAATGAAATTGCGGTTGGCGGATGAGCCATTCGAACAATTCTTTCGTTCCTTGTTCCGCATACTCCCGGCCCATGACGATAATCCGCGTTTGCCCCCACGTCAATTTGCGCGTCAAATCGTCTTGAATTCTTAGCATCGCTTCCGGGAACGTTTTTCCGGATTTTGTCACGGTAGCGTACGGGTTGCCCGACGAACTCGGACCTCCCGCCTCCGCGCCCGACGTCATACGGTTCGTCAGCGGAGTGGCTATCGTTAACAGCACTTCGCCCGGAACGGGCGATTTGTCGACGAATAACCCGCTGACGAACGTTCTGTCGTTCAGTTCGATCGTCGACCAGCAGCCGGACAACAATACACTTATGGCGCATAAAAGAATCCCGATTTTGCAAACTTTCATACGATCTTATCCTTATCTTTTTTGATATGGGTATCTTGCCGGCGCTCGTCACGGTTTTCATACGTCCCGGGACGATCAATCATTTTCTTCCAAGGCGCTCGAACAAACGTATCCTTCCAGTCTTTGAGCACGATCGGCGCCAGCGGACTCATATACGGAATCCCGAACGATTGCAGCGATACCATATGGCAAATAATAAGGAACAGGCCTAGAATGATGCCGAGCATGCCGAATGTCCCGGCCAAAATCATAATCGGAAAACGCAACAGCCGAAACGCGAGCGCAAGCTCGAAATTGGGCGTAATGAATGACGCGATCCCCGTTAAGGCGACGACAATAACCATGGGTGCGGAGATGATTCCCGCCTGAACGGCAGCCTGTCCGATGACGATGCCTCCGATAATCGATACCGTCTGTCCGATCGGCTTCGGAATGCGAATGCCCGCTTCTCGTAGCCCTTCGAACGTAATTTCCATCATAAAAGCTTCGACAAGCGCCGGAAAAGGAATATGCTCGCGCGAGGAAGCGATCGTAATCAGCAAGTTGGACGGTATCATTTCCGGATGGAATGTCGTGACAGCGATATAGAGAGAAGGCAGCAAAAAAGAAACAAAGATGAATAAATAGCGGATCCAGCGGATCCATGTCGTAGCGAAAAACCGTTGGAAATAATCCTCGGCAGCCTGCATCAGCGAAAAAAAGGTAACCGGAACGATGACGGCGCTTGGCGTTCCTTCCACCAACAGCCCGACCCGGCCTTCCATGAGAGAGGACACGACCGTATCCGGCCTTTCCGTGTACTGCACGAGCGGGAACGGGGTATAGGTCGTAGACTCAATCTGCTCCACAATATAGCTGACTCCGAGCACGCCGTCCATCTTTATCCCTTCCAATTTTTCCTTTAATCCGGACAACACTTCCTGGTTCACCAACCCGTCAATGTAAAACAAACATATATCCGAATTGGAATATTTGCCTATTTTATAATGCTGAATTTTAAAATCCGGGTGTTTCACGAGATGCCTGATCAAAGAAATGTTCGAATCCAAATCCTCGATGAACGCTACCTGCGGCCCGACGATAACCATTTCGTTTTGTGCTTCGGCAATCGACCTTTTCTGGTATTTCGTCAAGGGCAAGATAAATATATCGCTTAATCCGCGAATGTGGCACGCCGTTTTCCCTTCCAGCACGCAAGTTACCGCTTCGGCTACGGACGCCGATTGCTCGATGATCATCGGAAAGACGTTTCCATTTGAAATCGATTGATTGAGCTCGACTGCGGATTGCTGCTGCGCCGCCTTGATCAAAGGAGTCAGCGCGCTATCTTGCAGCTTGTTTGAATCGGTAATGCTCGGTATATAAATAAGGACGCAAGCAGCGCCCCCTTGGAGCTCGACTTCGTGATATACGACATCGGAAATACCCTGCATCGCTTCTTTAAATTGTTGGAGCGTATCCGCCACCTCTGTCATGTTATTCACCCGATTCTCGCTTTTGAGCGATAGGTTCCCCAATTTTGTTAATTTTACTCTTTTCAGGCCTGTTTCGCACATGAAAAAACCCGAGGCGTAAGTAACCTCAGGTTTCATAACAGCTTTATTCATTGTCCGGCGAACGTCCGCGCCGCCGCTGCTGATTCGCTTTAATTTTTTGTTCCGTCCCTTGTTCGCTTGCTTGGTAAAATACGCGGTTGCGAATCGATTCCGGCAAATAATCTTGTTCGACATAATGCCCGGGATAATCATGCGGATATTTGTACCCCTTATGCCCCAGCTTGTCCGCTCCCTTATAATGCGTATCGCGCAAATGAAGCGGCACCTCGGCCGATTTGATCTGATCGAATGCGTCCATGACTCTTCCGATCGCCGCCGCAACCGCATTCGATTTCGGGCTCTCCACCGCGAACAGAATCGCCTGGGCGACGATATATTTCGCTTCCGGCCAGCCGATGCGCTGGTATGCCTCCAAAGCGCTTACCGCTTGCACCATCGCCTGCGGGTTGGCGAGTCCGATATCTTCGCTGCACGCCACGGTTAAGCGGCGGATGAACACCATCGGATCCATGCCCAGCTTCTCCACCGCGTACAGAAACCAGAACAGCGCGGCGTCGCTTGAGCCGCGAACGCTTTTGTGAAACGCGGACAAGACGTCGTACTGCGTCGATTCGTCCGCGCGCACCGTCGGACGGCGGATCGATTCCTCCGCCGCGGACAGCGTCACGCGCACGCTGCCATCCTCGTCCGGCGTCGTCGTCATCGCCGCAAGTTCCAGCGCGTTCAACGCGCGCCGAATGTCGCCGTTCGCCATTTCGGCGATATGCAGAAGCGCCTCTTCATCGGCTTGCAGACGCATGAATCCAAGCCCTTTGTCCGCGTCGGACAAAGCGCGCTTCATCGCCGCAAGCGAATGCTCCTTCGCCAGCGGATGCAGCTGGAACAGCGTCGAACGGCTCATTAACGCCCCGTTCACATAATGGAACGGATTCTCCGTCGTCGCGCCGATAAACACGATAATCCCTTTCTCCACCGCGGGAAGTAGCGCGTCCTGCCTCGAACTGTTGAAGCGGTGAACCTCGTCCAGAAAAAGAATCGTTTTCGTGCCGTACATCGATTTATTCGTTTTGGCCTGCTCGATGACTTCCCGTACGTCTTTGACGGAGGCATCCACAGCGTTCAGCCGCACGAAATCGCCTTTCGTCTGCTTGGAGATAATATGGGCCAGCGTCGTCTTGCCGCAGCCCGGCGGGCCGTACAGCAGGATGGACGACACTTGATCGGCCTCGATCGCCCTGCGCAGCAATTTGCCCGGGCCGACGATATGTTCTTGCCCGATATATTCGTCGAGCGTCTCGGGACGCATCCGGTCCGCAAGCAGACGCTGCGACGGCTCCGTTTCCGCCTGATAAGAGAATAGATCCATCATCGTTCACACCTTTATTGATCGAGCAAATCCTTCACGACGACGCTAACCATAATCAATCCCGCCACCGGCGGCACGAACGAGTTGCTCGCCGGCGGCTGCTGCGCCTTGCGAATTTCCGGCGCCGTTTCCGGCACGATCCGCTGGGTCACGTCCGGCCGCGGCTTGATCGGTTCTTCCGTCGAGAAGACGACCTTCACGCCTTTTTTAATGCCGTCCTTGCGCAGCTTCTGGCGGATGACGCGGGCCATCGGATCCACCGACGTTTTGGAAATGTCCGCTACCTGGAACCTTGTCGGATCCATTTTGTTGGCCGCCCCCATACTGGAAATGATCGGTATGTTTCGTTCGAGACATTGCTTGATCAGATGAATTTTGTACGAAATCGTATCGGAAGCGTCAATGACGTAGTCTAACGGATAAGCGAACAATCGCTCGTACGTCTCTTCCGTATAGAACATATTTAAAGCGATAGCGTCGCATTCCGGATTGATCAATCGAATCCGCTCCTGCATCAGCTCCGCCTTCTTCTGGCCTACCGTCGTCGTCAAGGCATGGATTTGCCGGTTAATGTTCGTAATGTCGACAGTATCCTTGTCGATCATCACGATCCGCCCGATGCCCGTACGCGCAAGCGCCTCGGCGGCGATCGAACCGACGCCGCCGATGCCGAGAACGGCCACCGTGCTGTTTTTCATTCGTTCCAAACCTTCCGGCCCGATCGCGAGCTCGGTTCGGGAAAATTGATGAAGCATACGTGTCCTATTCCCCTTTTCTATCCGGATTGCTCATTATTTTTTCTCTTCGCCCGGCTTTTTCGCCAGCTTAATATGCAGTTCTTCCAATTGAGCCGGATCGACTTCCGACGGCGCGGCGCTCATTAAATCGGTCGCGCTTGCCGTTTTCGGGAAGGCGATCGTTTCGCGCAAGTTGGTGCGTCCCGCCAGCAGCATGACCAAACGGTCGAACCCGAATGCGATGCCTCCGTGCGGAGGCGTCCCGTACTCGAACGCGTCGAGCAAATAGCCGAATTTCTCTTTCGCTTGTTCCGGGGAAAATCCAAGGGCGTTAAACATTTTTTCCTGTACGTCGCGTTTGAAAATCCGCATCGAACCGCCGCCCACTTCGTAACCGTTAAGCACGAGGTCGTAAGCTTGAGCGCGGATTTGGCCCGGATCCGTATCGAAGTAGGCCAGATCTTCGTCTTTCGGGCGGGTAAACGGATGATGCTCCGCCACATAACGCTTCGCTTCCTCGTCATAGCCGAGAAGCGGGAAGTCGACAACCCAGGCGAATTTGAACTGGCTGTCGTCGATCAAGCCGAGCTGGCGCCCGATCTTAAGGCGCAAATTGCCCAGCACGTCGGCAACGATCTTCTTATTGTCTGCGGAGAACAAAAGCAAGTCGCCTTCTTCCGCGCCGGTCCGTTCTTTAATTGCCTCGATTTCTTGCTCGGACATAAATTTTACGATCGGCCCTTTGAATTCGCCGTCCTTCACTTGAATCCAGGCAAGTCCCTTCGCTCCGTAACGGGCGGCGTACGGGCCGAGATCGTCGATCTCCTTCCGGCTCCATGTGCCGCAGCCTTTGGCGTTCAAACATTTCACTTCCCCGCCCTTTTCAATGACGGAAGCGAATACTTTAACGCCGCTGTTTGCCACGATATCGTTCATTTCGATCAATTCCAGGCCGAAACGCAAATCCGGTTTGTCGGAGCCGTATTTGCCCATCGCATCCGCGTAGCTGATCCGCTGGAACGGCGTCGGAATCTCGATTTGCAGCGTTTCGCGGAATAACTTGGCCATCAGTTGCTCCATCATGCCAAGCAATTGATCCTGCGACAAGAAGGATGTCTCGATGTCCACTTGCGTAAACTCCGGCTGTCTGTCCGCGCGCAAATCTTCGTCCCGGAAACAGCGCGCAATTTGATAATAACGCTCGATGCCGCCGACCATGAGCAATTGCTTGAAAATTTGCGGCGACTGCGGCAAAGCGAAAAATTCGCCCGGATGCACGCGGCTCGGCACAAGATAATCGCGCGCGCCTTCCGGCGAGCTTTTGATCAAGATCGGGGTTTCCACTTCAATAAACCCTTCGCCGTCAAGGAAATCGCGGAATACTTTGGCCGCTTTCGAACGAAGCAGCAGCGTCTTCTGCATTTCCGGCCGGCGCAAATCCAAATAACGGTATTTCAAGCGCAGCGATTCGTCGATTTCGATCCCGTCTTCGATGAAGAAGGGCGGATTTTTCGCCGCATTTAAAATTTCGATTTCCGTTACTCTCACTTCGATTTCGCCTGTCGGCAAATTCGGATTGAACGTTTCCGGATCGCGCTCCACCACTTGTCCGGTTACGGACAAGACGTATTCGTTGCGCGCGCGGTCGGCGATTTGCAGCGCTTCGCCGGAGAAGTCCGGATTGAATACGATTTGCATCATGCCGGTTCTGTCGCGCAGATCGATGAACAGCACGCCCCCCAAGTCGCGGCGGCGCTGCACCCAACCGTTCAAAGTTACCGTTTCTCCGACATTCGCTTTCGTTAATGTACCGCAGTGATGAGTTTTTAGCTTCATTGTATGATCGTCCCCTTTATGGAATATGTTCTTATGCCAGCCGTGAATTCCGTTTACAGCAGCTCGTCTGCAAGCCGCGCGAGCGGCACGAACCGTTGCTCTCCGGTCGCCATCGATTTCAGCGCGATTTCTCCTCGCGCCAATTCGTCCTCGCCCAAAATCGCGGTATATCGCGCTTGCATGCGATCGGCCGATTTCATTTGGGCTTTCATCTTGCGGCCCAAATAATCCTTCTCCGCGGCGACGCCGCGCTTGCGCAGGTCGAACAGCAGCTTGACCGCTTCTTGCTCGGCCTGCTCGCCGAGAGCAATGATATAGACGTCGAGCGGATTGACCAGCGGCAAGGAGGCTTCTTGTTTTTCCAAAATAAGCAGTACCCGTTCCAGTCCGATTCCTAAACCGATTCCGGGCTGGTCCGGCCCGCCGACATCGCCGACAAGGCCGTTGTAACGTCCGCCGCCGCCGATCGTGTCGATCGCTCCGATTCCTTGCGCTTTATATTCGAACGCCGTATGCGTGTAATAATCGAGGCCGCGTACTAGACGCGTATTCACGACAAACGGGATTTCCATCGCTTGCAAATATTGCAGCACTTTTTGGAAATGCGCCGTGCATTCTTCATCCAGGCTGTCCAATATCGACGGAGCGTCCGCAAAATAAGCTTGATCGGTTTTGCAATCGAGCACTCGAAGCGGATTGCGTTCGATGCGAGATTGGCAATCTTTGCAAAGTTTGTCCCGCAGCGGATTCAAGAAATCGAGCAGCTTCAGGCGGTATGCCGCCCGGCTTGCCGGATTTCCGACCGAATTGATCTCCACCTTGACGTCTTTCAATCCGATTTCGGCATAAAATTGATAACCAAGCGCGATAACTTCCGCATCGATGCTGGGGTCTTCCGCGCCGAACACTTCCACCCCGAACTGGTGGAACTGGCGCTGGCGTCCCGCCTGCGGACGCTCGTACCGGAACATCGGTCCGATATAGTACAGCTTGCTCACATCCGGCTCCCCGTACAGTTTGTTCTCGACAAAAGAACGTACGACTCCCGCCGTCCCTTCCGGACGGAGCGTCATACTGCGGTCGCCTTTGTCGCGGAACGTATACATTTCTTTTTCGACAATATCCGTCGTCTCGCCGACGCCGCGCACAAACAGCTCGGTTTGTTCGAAAATCGGCGTGCGAATTTCCCGGTAATGAAAACGGCGGCATAAGTCCCGCGCTTTCTGTTCCACATACTGCCATCGCTCAACGGTACCCGGCAGCAAATCTTGCGTGCCCGTCGGTTTTTGGAAAGCCATTGGATTCCCTCCTGCAAACGTATTTATAATTAAGCGTTCAAAAAGCCAATCTTTCAGCATGGACCTTTTGACCAGCCTCTTAAAATAAAAAAACTCCCGTTCCTGTTCATAACAGGGACGAGAGATTTATATGCGAAATCGCCCGTGGTGCCACCCACATTCCGGACCGTCGCCTCAGTGTCAAAACTTCAGACAGCCGTCCGCTCAAACGGTTAACGCCCGCAACACGCGTACGGTTACTGACCGGAGGACATGGACGAATGTCCGCGGAAGTTCACCGCAAGTTCTCGGGGAGGTCTTTCCTTCGTCCGGCATAAGGATCTTTACAGCCTGCGAGATCCCTCTCTGCATATGCGGGTGCGAGTTACTCTTTCCCTTCATCGAATCCATTGATAAAACTATATATTTTAAGATTGTAACGCTGTTAGCGAACAAAGTCAAGAGAGTGGAACGGAGCGTTTTATTGTAAAAGGGCAGAAAAAAACCTACAAATAACGTTGTAGGTCCAAAGAGTATATATTAAAAAAGGGGGTCATGTCTGTTATTATAGACTGGCAATGTTAGAGTAATATTGAAATCATGTTACAGTTATATTACAAAAAATAAAGCGTTTCATTCCAATAGTTTTGCCTCTCGTTTTAAGATTTCGTTCCGAACAATTGCTCCAAAATTTCAATTTTCGCCTTTGTATAATGTTCATAGTTATCGTTGTACGCTTTCGGCTCCTTCGGGTTGGCGAAGCGGCTGATCGCGCCGGTGGACGGATCGACCCATTTGCTGGCGGCCCCGCATCCCAGCCCGATGATCGTCTGCATTTCTTCCATAATCAAAATATTATAAAGACTCTCTTGTCCGGGTATGGCATAGCCGACGTTCTCCAAGTTTCCTAAAATATTTTTTTGCCTGTACAAGTAGTAAGGGACGTATCCATGAAGCTTGGTCCATCGCTCGGCTTCCCGCATCATGCTCTCGATTTCGCTCCGGCCGGCCACCGTATATTTGCCGTCTCCGCGATGCTTGGTCATTTCCGAAGCTCTCTTGAAGGACAGCGTATGCACCGTCAGCGACTCCGGCATCAGCTTCTCCGTTTCGGCGAGCGTATGCCGGAACTCCGCTATCCCTTCGCCCGGCAAGCCGATAATCAGGTCCATATTTATATTGTTCATGCCGGCTCGGCGCGCCAGCCAAAATTTATCGACCGTCTCTTCGACCGAATGATGCCTTCCGATAATATCGAGCGTTTCCTGCGTATACGACTGCGGATTGATGCTGATCCGGTCGATATTCCATTTGTTCAGAACGGCCAGCTTCTCGGGCGTTATCGTGTCGGGGCGCCCGGCCTCGACCGTAATTTCGCGAATGCGGTCCGCGTTCGGGAACGAGGCATACATTTCCTCATATAGCATATCCATTTCTTCCGCCGTAATGCTGGTAGGCGTACCGCCTCCGAAATAGACCGTCGTGATGGATATTCCCCGTTCTTTCAGCCAGCGGCCGATCTCCCGCATTTCATAATGAAGCCCGCCGAGAAACGAGTGAACCGATCCTTGGCGGCCGTTAATGTCATAGGCGGGAAACGTACAGTAGGCGCATTTGGTCGGACAGAACGGAATCCCGATGTAAATGCTGACTTCGTTCTTCAGCGCGTATAAATCGGGAATCATCGTCAATTGCCGATCGACGATTTGCTGCATCAGTTCGATTTTGCCGCGATCAACCAAATATTGTTCGCGCAGCGTCCGATGGGCGTTCTCCTTCGAAAGCCCTTGCTGAAGAGCGCTATGCAATAACTTGGTAGGGCGTATGCCCGTCAATATGCCCCAAGGCTGCACAATTCCCGTATATTGCTGCAGAACGTGAAGCAGCACATGGCATAGCGCTTGTTTCACATGCTTGCGCACCGCTTCGCCATCTTCCTTCGCTTCCGGCGTTCTAACATGGCAAGCGGCGAATCGCCGCCGCTCGGCTGCAACGTCGAACGAAGCGGCAGCTTCGAGCCTCCCCCCTTCTGTACGCTCGTACATAAGGGCGATTGTCATCTCCGATTTTCCGCTTTCGTTTGCGTGTTCGGGAGTTACGACGTTAACTTCCGCTTCTTCGAAAAACAAATGAACGATGTTGGAAAACGTACGTTCGAATGCAGATTCGCGGGTTACAATGTCGATCCGCATCCCTACACCTCCCTTCTCGTTAGCTGCGGCCGGCATATAGGACCGCTAACTGTCGCGTACCGCTCTTTCCTTACAGGCTAGGTCAATCTCCGCGCCGCCCCCGAAGCGGCGGACGGCATCGAAAATCGGCCGCAAATTCGACTTCCGCCTCTCCCCGCGTCATGTTCAACGCTTCATGCAAATCGTTGTTCAACATGCGATTGACCGTTTGCCGTATGACGATCTCCTTCGTCGATTGTCGCATCTTTCTCGCTCCTTGCAGGAAATGATCTGATGGCGCGTTGAGCGATGCCAAGGACGCCATTGTTACCGATTATTTTCCGCAAGGGCCCGATAAAATATGACCGGGGAACGCGTGAACATGCCACATTTGAAGTTTAAACGACATCAAGATCAAAATCAACGAATGGGACCGATTATGTTAAATATAAACTTTGACGAATAATGATCGCAAAGATTGAAAATATTAGCTTATGAAATTAAGCCGAAACGGAGAGAATTTGCCATGCAAAAAACGATAGAGAAATCGTTCAAGTCAACGACGCCAAAAACCGGGATGCCTTATTATTGGAAGGTTATCCTCGTCTTTACGCTCGGCTGGGTATTCATGTATGCCGACCGTACCATTCTCAATCCCGTCATGCCTATTCTGGCGAGAGAATTCGGCATCAACAACGCTCAACTCGGTTTAATCAACAGTGTATTCTTTCTCGCTTATGCGATTTTGCAGATTCCGTCGGGAACGCTTGGCGACCGGTTGGGGCGCAAAAACGTTCTTGTTCCCGGCTATATTCTGTTCGGCATCTCGACCGCTTTCACCGGGATCGTCAATTCCTTCTTTTTACTGCTCATCGCCCGGATCGTGACCGGTATTGGCGAAGGGACGTATTACGGTCCGCAATACGCTTTGTCGTCCGAAGCCATTCCCGAGAGGGTGCGCACGGTTGGAACGGCGGTCATTAACAGCGGGCAAGCGATCGGCATTTCGCTAGGCTATATTACAGCCAGCACGTTAACGCTGGAGAACGGTTGGAGCTGGAGAATTCCGTTTTACATTATGGCCGTTCCGACGGTGATCACCGCGTTTTTAATTTGGTTTGTCGTCAAGGAGAAGCCGCGCAAGCTGAATGTCGAAGCCAGGGGAACGGAAGCGAACAAGGGAGACGTGCGAAAAACCTCCATGTTTTCATTGTTTAAAAACCGAAATCTTGCGCTCACCTTTGTGATGGTTTTCTGCTCGCTCTACGGATTTTTCGCGATTCTTACCTGGCTCCCGCAATATTTGCAGACCGAACGGGGGTATCAAGGAAGCGATGTCGGCTTCATCTCTTCGCTCGTACCCTGGGCTTCTATTCCCGGAGCGCTGTTCTTCGGCTATTTATCGGACCGGTTCGGAAGACGCAAGCCGCTGGTTTATGTGCTGGTACCCATTGCTGCCCTGTCTATTTATTTGGTGGTTTATACGCAAAGCGCCGCCGCCATGATGTTCGCCTTGATCGTTTACGGTTTAACCGGCAAACTGGCGCTCGATCCCGTGCTCGTCGCTTTTGTAGCGGATAACGCTCCCAAGGAAGCGTACAGCACCGCGTTCGGTCTGTATAATTTTATCGGAATGAGCTCTTCGATCCTCGCTCCTTACATTACGGGATACCTGGTGGACCAAACGGGCAGCATGCGATCCGGTTTTTTTCTGGCCATGATTTTGCTGTTTGTCGGTCTGGCGGCGATGATTTTCACTCATGAAAAACCAAGAACGAAAACGGCCTGACGATTCGGGCCGCGACACGAAAGGAAGATTGCCGTGCTTAAAACCATCATTAAAGAAAACGTCTATCAGGACTCGGTCAGCTTAATGCTCCTCACGAACAAGTTGTCCGCCATGGAAGGCATCAACCGCATTTCGGTCATGATGGGCACCCCCGCCAATTTGGATATTTTCCGCAACACCGGTTTATATACTGCCGAATTGGATCGGGCCAAGCCAAACGATATATGCATTGTGATCGATACGGAGCACCCAGAGAAAGCGACGGAAGTGCTGAACGAGATCGATTTTTTTCTGAAAAACCAAGCGCTCGCCGGCGCAAAAAACGATTACGACAAAGTCCGCACATGGGATCGGGCGATGCAACTGCTGCCGGACGCCAATCTGGCGCTCTTGTCTATTCCGGGCGAATATGTCGCGGGAGAGGCGCATAAAGCGTTGGACAAAGGGCTTCACGTTTTTATTTTCAGCGATAATGTGCCCGAGGCAGACGAACTGGAACTGAAACGGAAAGCGAAGGAGAAAGGCTTGCTCGTTATGGGGCCCGACTGCGGGACAGGAATATTATCCGGAGTTCCCATCGCCTTCGCCAATGTCGTAAACACGGGAAAAATCGGGATCGTGGGCGCGTCCGGCACCGGTATTCAAGAAGTATCCACAATCATAGACAGATTAGGCGGCGGGGTTAGCCATGCGATCGGCACCGGCGGGCGCGACCTGAGTCAATCGATCGGCGCGCTCACCATGATGGACGGCATTGCCGCATTGGAGGCCGACGCGAACACCGAATTGATCGTCGTTATTTCCAAGCCGCCCGCTCCCGAGGTGAAAAATCAAGTTGCGGCCCTTCTAAAGTCTCTGTCCAAGCCCTCGGTCGCCGTCTTCACGGG
This sequence comes from Paenibacillus sp. CECT 9249, assembly GCF_918697855.1. Taxonomy (NCBI): domain Bacteria; kingdom Bacillati; phylum Bacillota; class Bacilli; order Caryophanales; family Paenibacillaceae; genus Paenibacillus; species Paenibacillus sp. CECT 9249. The sequence continues at coordinate 115,899 of NZ_CAKKLI010000006.1, forward strand.
CGAAAAACCGGCGGAACCGGAAGGAAACATTCGTTATGCCTATACTTTGGAAGAAACGGCGGTCATGGCCGTGCAGCTCGCATACGGTAAAACGGCTGCGCCGCCCGAAAGTTCGGGGAGTGCCGCAAAAGAGGATCGTTCGTTGCTCCCTTCCCAATCGTATATCAAAGGATTATATTCGGGAGGCACGCTGGCGACGGAAGCCGCGATGCTCGTGCGCGAAGCGTTCGGCATCCCCGCTTCGCTGAAGCATGAAGAGGGCTATATTTTCAAAGATCAAGGGCATGAAATTATCGACCTCGGCGACGATATTTATACGAAAGGGCGGCCGCATCCGATGATCGATCCGACCACCCGTAAGGAGAAGATCGGCAGTATGGCGAAAGATCCCGGCACGGCGGTTATTTTATTCGACGTCGTATTGGGTTACGGCTCCCATGCCGATATGGCCGGGGAACTGATTCCTTCCATTCGGGAAGCTCGGGCGCGCGTTTCCGCGGAAGGAAGAACCGTTCACTTCGTTTGCTCCGTCTGCGGGACCGATCAAGATCCGCAAAATTACGGGGAACAAAAGCGAAAGCTCGAAGAGGCCGGCGTTATTGTCGAATCCAGTAACGTGAAAGCCGTCAAGCGGGCGCTTGATATCGTCGGCAAGCCTTTGCCATCTGTATCCGTACCTTCCGCCGCGCCTGCGGGCGCGCAGCAGGGGACAGCAGCCGCGCCGAACGTGCCGGAAGCGACGACCAAGCTATTATCCGGCAAGCCGCGCGTGATCAATCTGGGCCTGGCAAGCTTTGCGGACACGATCCATCGGTACGAAGGGAAAGTCGTCCAATTCGACTGGCGCCCGGTAGCGGGCGGCAATAAAAAACTAGCCGATATTTTGTCAAAATTAAAATAACGACCATGAAGGAGAACGTAATATGTACAATACGATTGACGAAGCCAACCGGGCGGTCGTTGACAAAATAGCCAACGCACAGCCGTTTCTGATCGACGTTGTTCCCGCCAAAACCGTTATTGACGAGTTGAACGGCCGAACGCTGCTTCATGCGGGCCCGCCCATCGAGTGGCGGAATATGACGGGGCCGATGAAGGGTTCCTGTATCGGCGCGCTGCTGTTCGAAGGTTGGGCCGCAACGGAAGACGAAGCCAAGCGAATGCTGGAGGGAGGAGAAATCCGGTTCGTCCCTTGCCACCATGCGAACGCCGTCGGGCCGATGGGCGGAATTACATCGGCCAGTATGCCCGTCCTTGTGGTGGAGAACCGCACGGAAGGCAACCGTGCATACTGCAACCTGAACGAAGGGATCGGCAAGGTATTGCGCTTCGGCGCCTATAGCCAGGAAGTGATCGACCGCCTTCGTTGGATTCGCGACGTTCTCGGTCCCGGCATGTCCAAAGCGTTGAAAGCTTCGGACGGCGGCATCAACCTGAATGTCGTCGTCGCCAAGGCGATTACGATGGGCGACGAGTTCCACCAACGGAACATTGCGGCCTCGCTGCTGTTGCTCAAAGAGTTGGCGCCGCTATTGTTAGCAGCCGAAGTATCCGAAACGGACAAAAGAACGATTATCAAATTTTTGGCGGATACCGATCAATTTTTTCTCAATGTGATGATGGCCGCGTGCAAGGCTGTCATGGACGGCGCGCGCACGATTCAAGCGGGCACGATCGTTACCGCCATGACCCGCAACGGCAAAGATTTCGGCATTCGCGTCAGCGGGTTGGGCGATCGATGGTTTACCGCTCCTGTCAATACGCCGAAAGGATTGTTCTTTACCGGCTATTCGCAAGAAGACGCCAATCCGGATATCGGGGACAGCGCCATTACAGAGACGTTCGGGGTCGGCGGGATGGCGATGATCGCCGCGCCGGGCGTCACCCGCTTCGTCGGCGCAGGCGGATTCGAAGACGCTTTGGCGATCAGTAATGAAATGGCGGAAATCTGTTTCGACCGGAACAGCAATCTCACCGTTCCAACATGGAACTTCCAGGGGATCTGTCTCGGCATCGATATTCGCAAAGTAATTGAAACGGGCATTACGCCTGTTATAAATACGGGCATCGCCCATAAAGAAGCGGGGATCGGACAGGTTGGGGCCGGTACGGTTAACGCCCCGCTCGCCTGCTTCGAGAAAGCGCTGGTCGCTCTGGCCGAGACGATGGGCGTTGCAGATTGACCTATGTCCGTCGTTCAAGGAGAGGCCTATAGCCCGAATGTCCCGCTTCTGCTTGAACGGAATCGTTCCGGGACGGTACACAGCCTGTTCCGGAACGGGATCAACATCCGTGTGGGACAGAGGCTTGTTTTTATCGGGACCGATGTAAGCGGGCAACTGCCGTTTGCCGTTCATATCGACCGCCGTTCCGTCGATCGTATCGCGTATCGGCTCCATCCCTCCGGTCCCGTACTTTTGGAATACAGGCAACAGGAGCTCAGGCTTATTACCTGCAACGTTACAATCCGGTTGGATTCTGCCCGGACCTTCTCCAATACGCTGCGCGACTTTCGCGGCGGCGCCGGCGACATATCCGCCAATTTCCGCAATTTCGCCGCCTTGCTCCGCACTTATTCCCACAAGAGCGGATTCGGGTTAAGCCCAACTCAATTGATGAGCATTCTGCAAAACGGAACGGACAGGACGGAGTTGGGACAGACGTTTATTCGGTTTCGGGGTTCCTGGGACTGTCCCGATCCGCGACGGCGGTGGCAAACCATTCGGCCCCTCATCGGATACGGCGCCGGGCTGACTCCTGCGGGCGACGATTTTTTTATCGGGGCTCTGGCCGCCGGATTGTATTCCGGGCGAGTTTCCCCTGTCGTTCTGCGGGAGCTCGCGGAACGATTCGCCGAACATCCCGGCCTGACGACCGACATCAGTTCGGAATATCTTCACTATGCCTTGAAGCGGCAATTCGGAACAAGCGTTTTGCAGCTGCTGGACGCTTTGTTCAATGGACAAAACGCCGATTTGGCCAAAGCCTTCAGCATACTGGCCGGCAGCGGACACAGTTCCGGAATCGATACCGCACTTGGAATATACTGCGTTATTCATAATTTGCTAGAGGAGGCGGCCCCTTCATGAAGACCGTATTGCTTGCGCTTGGCGGAAACGCGATTTTGCAGGCGAATCAGGAAGCGACTTACGACAATCAATTGAAAAATGTGACAGCATGCTGCGAGGCGATCGCGAATATCGTGCAAAAAGGATACAGGGTGCTGCTTACCCACGGCAACGGGCCGCAGGTGGGCAATATTTTATTGCAGAACGAAATCGCCAAAGATACGATACCGATGCTTCCTCTGCATGTCTGCAATGCGGAAAGCCAGGGATTTATCGGGTATATGTTCCAGCAATCGCTAATGAACGAACTGGCGCGAAGAAATATCGACCGACAGGTCGTCTGTATGCTGACTTGCGTCGAAGTGTCTCCGAACGACGATGCTTTTCGCCTTCCGAGCAAGCCGATCGGACCGTTCTATGCCAAAGAAGAAGCGGAACGCCTTGAGTCCGAACATGGGTGGAACGTAGTCGAAGATTCCAACCGCGGCTGGCGCCGAGTCGTGCCTTCGCCTCGACCGCAAGGCATTGTCGGCGGGAAAACAATGCGGGAATTGCTTCAGGCGGGTCATATCGTTATTGCTGCGGGAGGAGGAGGCATTCCGGTGGTTCGGGAGGTTGACGGGACGCTGAGAGGGGTGGAGGCCGTCATCGACAAGGACCGTACCGCTTGCCGGCTTGCAAAAGAGCTTGACGCGGACATGTTCGTTATGCTGACCGATGTGGAGCATGTGTTTATTCGTTTCGGCCAACCGGACCAGAAGGCTCTTCATACGATTACGACCGAAGACGCCAAGCGTTACTTGGCCGAAGGCCAATTCGGCAAAGGAAGCATGGGACCGAAGATGGAGGCGTCCGTCGATTTCGCCGAAACGGGAGGAACCGCCGTTATCGGATCTCTTCGCTCCGCGACTCTCGCTTTAGAAGGGAAAGCGGGAACGCGGATAGTGAAGAAAGGGGACGGCTAGATTTCGATTCGCTTATATCGACTGCCGGCTGTCCACCACGAGCGTTACCGGCCCCCAGTTCGTGAGCAAGACGTCCATCATAGCGCCGAAACGGCCTGTTTCCACTTGCAGGCCGGATTCCCGCAAGTAGCCGTTAAACAAATCGTACATCCCTTCCGCATGTTCCGGCCGGGCGGCGGCCATAAAGTTCGGGCGCTTGCCTTTGCGGCAATCCCCGTATAACGTAAACTGCGATACCGACAATACCGCTCCTCCGACATCTTGTACGGAAAGATTCATTTTTCCTCGATTATCCTCGAAAATCCGCAAGCCTGCAATTTTGTCGGCCAAATAGCGGGCGTCCCGCTCGGTATCGTCATGCGTTACGCCGACGAGGAGCATTAGTCCTTGTCCGATCCGGCCGATTGCTTCGCCGTCCACGGTTACTTGCGCCTCTGTGCAGCGCTGTACAACAACTCTCATCGATGCCAAACTCCTTGCCGTATCATGATCGTGCGGATCGAACCCGCTTATTGCATAATGCGATGGACCGAATATACGTCCTTTACCCTTTTAATTTTGTCGACGACCGACTGCAAATGATCGCTGTTGCGAATTAAGATCGTCATATGAATCATCGCCATCTTATTTTTATCCGAACGGCCGGAAACGGCCGAAATATTCGTTTTGCTCTCCGAGACCGCCTGCAGCACTTCATTTAACATGCCGCGCCGGTCATGTCCCGTAATTTCGATGTCGACGCTGTAATTCGCTTCCGCCGCATCCGTCCAATTGACTTCGATGACCCGCGCCGCTTCTTCCCCCTCTTCGCCGGTCGGAAGATTGGTGCAGTCGGCCCGATGGACGGATACGCCTCTGCCGCGCGTAATATAGCCGACGATTTCATCGCCCGGAATCGGATTGCAGCAGCGGGCGAAACGGACGAGCAAGTTATCGATTCCTTTCACCGCCACCCCGTGCGTCGGCCGGCTCTTTTTCTCGGGGGCGGATTTCACTTCCTTCACTTCGTTCGTCAGTTCGATCATGTTGGCTTCTTCGGCTTCCTTGCGCAGCTTTTCCGTCAAGCGCGTGCAAATTTGCGCCGCGGTAATTCCTCCGAATCCGATCGCCGAGAGCATATCTTCCGAATCGTTAAATGTGAATTTTTTCGCTACTTCCTGCAGCTTGTCTTCCATCATCCATGCGGAAGGTTCCAGACCGAGGCGTTTCAACTCGCGTTCAAGCAAGTCGCGGCCCTTTTCGACATTTTCTTCGCGTTTTTCTTTTTTGAACCATTGTTTGATTTTGTTGCGCGCATGAGAGGATTGTGCAATTTTCACCCAGTCCTGACTCGGACCGTACGAATGTTTGGATGTCAAAATTTCAATGATATCGCCGGTTTTCAGCTTATGGTCTAGCGGCACGATGCGCCCGTTCACCTTCGCCCCGATCGTGCGGTTGCCGACCTCCGTATGGATACGGTAAGCGAAGTCGAGCGGCACCGATCCCGCCGGCAGTTCGATGACCTCGCCTTTCGGCGTGAATACGAAAACAAGATCCGAGAAGAAATCCATCTTGAGCGATTCCATAAACTCCGATGCGTCTTTCGTCTCTTGCTGCAGTTCCAATATTTCGCGGAACCAGTTCATTTTCTCGCCGAAATTGCCCGTCGGCACGACGCTGCCTTCTTTATAAGCCCAGTGGGCGGCAATCCCGTATTCGGAAGTTCGATGCATCTCCCATGTCCGGATTTGAACTTCGGTCGGTTCGCCCGTCGGGCCGATCACCGTCGTATGGAGCGACTGGTACATATTCGCTTTCGGCATGGCGATATAATCTTTAAACCGGCCCGGCATCGGCTTCCATAACGTATGGATAATGCCGAGCGTCGCGTAACAATCTTTAATATTGTCAACGATAATCCGAATGGCGAGCAAATCGTATATTTCGTTAAATTGCTTGTTTTTCGTGCTCATTTTTTTATAAACGCTGTATATATGCTTCGGGCGGCCCGAAATATCGGCTTCGATGCCCATTTCATTCAATTTTTCGCGAATGCGCACGATCAATTGTTCAATGTATTGCTCGCGTTCCGTCCGTTTTTTTTGCACGAGATTCGCTATGCGGTAATATTGCTGAGGATTCAAATAACGGAGTGCAATGTCTTCCATTTCCCATTTAATGGCGGATATCCCGAGCCGATGCGTGATCGGGCAGAAGATTTCCAACGTTTCATATGCGATGCGGCGCTGGCTTTCTTCCGATTGGTATTTCAATGTCCGCATATTATGCAGCCGATCCGCCAGCTTGATGACGATGACGCGGATATCCTGAGCCATCGCAACGAACATTTTACGATAATTTTCGTTTTGCTGTTCTTCTTTGGAGCGGAACTGTATCCGTTCCAACTTCGTTAATCCGTCAACCAGCATGGCGCAAGTATCGCCGAATTTCTCCCGGATGGTATCCAAAGATACGGTAGTATCCTCAACGACATCGTGCAGCAGCGCGGCGATGATTGATGTAGCATCCATTTGCATATTCACAACGATATCCGCAACCGCAAGCGGATGCAAAATATAGGGTTCCCCCGATTTGCGCACTTGGTCGTGATGGGCCTGCTCGGCAAAATCGTAAGCCTCCCTAATGCGCTCCAGGTCCTGTGTTTTTATATACGCGGATGCCTTTTCCAGTAACTGCTCAATGCCCATGGGTTCCAATCCGATTCCTTTCCAATATGAGATAACCTCTGTGAGAGGTCCGCAAGATGTATAATCCCGTCTAGAGGTATTGCGATTTTCTATAATTATGCGTTAGATGATTGATAACGTCAACTATCCGACAAAGATAACCTAATTTTATATTGTTTTTTTGGCACAAAATATGATAATTTATCAGATGGCTAATAAAAATGTCGTTGAAAATCATTTAGGGGAGGTTGCTATTTTGCAGCAACGCGAAATTCAAGTTCATGAAATACCTCCGATCGGACAAAGCGCGTTTCTAAGCTTTCAGCACTTGTTTGCGATGTTCGGCTCGACGGTGCTGGTGCCGAATTTGCTCGGTATCGACCCGGGCATCGTCCTGTTGATGAACGGGATCGGAACACTATTCTACCTGTTATTGTGTAAAGGGAAAATCCCCGCCTATCTTGGCTCCAGCTTTGCGTTTATATCTCCGGCGGCAATCGTCATCGCCGGCAACCCGGAAGCCAACCTATCCAGTGCGCTCGGCGGGTTCATCGTCGTCGGCGTCATCTTCTGCCTCATCGCGCTGCTGATCAAGCTTGTCGGAACCGGCTGGATCGATGTCGTATTCCCGCCGGCCGCCATGGGCGCGATTGTGGCGGTTATCGGTCTGGAACTGTTCCCGGTCGCTGCGGGCATGGCCGGCTGGATTCCGAAGGACGGCGCCGCGGATTGGTCGATGGATCCGAAAATCGTCGCCGTGTCGGTGCTTACGCTGTTAATTACAGTATTATGCAACGTATTGCTCAGAGGATTTATGAAGATTATTCCCGTACTGATCGGTATCGTATCCGGATACATCATCTCATACTTATTCGGCATCGTGAAATTCGACACTGTCGCGGAAGCGGGCATCGTCGCCGTTCCCGCGATTACGACCCCTACGTTCAACTGGTCGGCCATCGCGATTATCGCTCCGGCAGCGCTCGTCGTCATTGTCGAGCATATCGGCCACCTGCTGGTTACCGGAAATATTGTAGGGAAAGATTTGTCGAAAGATCCGGGGCTTCACCGCTCCTTGCTAGGAAACGGAATATCCACCGTCGTCTCCGGCTTTGTCGGTTCGACTCCTAATACGACCTACGGCGAAAATATGGGCGTCCTTGCGCTGACGAAAGTCTATTCCGTCTTCGTTATCGGCGGCGCCGCGGTGATCGCAATCGTGATGTCGTTCTTCGGCAAATTTTCCGCGCTGATCGCCAACATACCGGAGCCGGTGATGGGCGGCGTGTCGCTGTTGCTGTTCGGGGTAATCGCCGCTTCCGGATTGAGAGTGCTCGTCGACGGCAGAGTCGATTACGGCAAGCCGACCAATCTGCTGTTAACGACACTCGTTCTCGTTGCGGGATTAAGCACGGTGAAGTTATCGCTCGGGCCGATCGTATTGTCGGGCATGTCGCTCGCGACCGTCACAGGCATCGTGTTCAGCTTGCTGTTCAAAGGGATCGAGAAACTCGGCTGGTCGAACGAAAAAGAATAGGCCTTAATGCAAAAGGAACTGTCCGCTGTCATGCCGCATGACTTCGGACGGTTCCTTTTTTCGTGCGTTTAAAACGTGATTAGCGTATGAATATCGATTCCGCCCAATTTCTCGCGGCCCGACAAATAACTCAATTCGATCAGAAAAGCTGCTCCTACCACTTCGCCGCCCAACTGTCTTACCAAGTCAATGGACGTCGAGATCGTTCCGCCGGTTGCCAGCAAATCGTCGGCGATGAGCACTTTTTGGCCCGGCTCGATCGCATCCTTATGCATCGCTAATGTATCTTTGCCGTATTCCAGATTGTAGCCCGCCTCAATCGTTTCTCCCGGCAGTTTGCCGCTTTTGCGGATCGGAACGAATCCGACGCCGAGGCTATTGGCCAGCGGCGCCCCGATAACAAATCCCCGAGCTTCCGGTCCCGCGATCAGGTCGATTTGTTTGTCCGCAACCATCTCTTTTAGCGCTTCAATGGCAGCCCGGTACGCCTCCCCGTTTTTCAACAACGTCGTAATATCCTTGAACCGGATGCCCGGCTGCGGATAATCGGGGATGACGCGAATATACGATTTAAAATCCATTTGAATTCCTCCTAAAAGTTATATGTAGCTATGAAAGCGCTCCGCCGTCGTAAATGCGGGACATATACCATGCGGTCAACCGTTCCGTTGCCGGGTGGACGAGTTCGTTCTCGAGCTTCGCCCGTTCGACAAGTTCCTTATAAGTTGCGGCGCTGGTTAAATCCGCCTTCCGCGGCTCGGAAACAATGGAATAAGTGCCGTTCCGTTCTTGAATGAATGCAAGCTCTTCGAACACTTGCATAATCCCGTCCAACGTACGTTCCGAAAGGCCGGTACGCTTGCTCAGCTGCTGCCAGAACCCTTTCTCGCTTCGCTCCCACGATCGGCGGGCTCTTAACTGGATATATACTTGCTTAAACTGCTCTCTCGATGGAGCCGAGAGCCGCTCGGACACGGAAAACGGCTTGTTCTCCGCCGCCTCCTTGCCGTTGCCGTATAAGACGTAGCAGCGTTCAATGCCGCGCATCCGCCGTAACGCCGCATCCATCGCCGCTAACGAGGATGGCAGTTCCATGATGAATAAAGAGCGCGGCCGATCGCCGGCAATTTGCGCAGCCGATTCGTTTGCGGGAAGCGCGCCGTCCTTATGGTCATAAACCCATAAAGAGCAGCCCGCCATATGCCATTTCATCTGCTGCGGCATGCGGCTCGCGTCGGCCAATAATATTGCGAAGGCGCCCTCACTCGAAACGGGCCTTCGATTCGCCTTCCGTTCGCGCTCCATCAGTTCAAGCGCGCGTTTGAACGGATCGGCGGCGCCCCGGAAATCATACACTTGCGGATGCGTTACGCACATATCCTGCAGCATAAGCTGCGGTTTGCGGACGCCGTTCCATTCATTGATCTGCAGTTCTCCAAGCACATCTCCAAGCGCATTGTCCGAGATAAGACTGCTTATATCGCTTCGTCCGAAAGCGATCGCATCGAGCTTGCGCCCGCGGTCCGCCAGCGTAAGCTTCAAATGCCGCTTTTCCTTGCCCAGCAGCTTGCGCTCTTGCACGCGGACGTTCCGCAGCGCGAAACGCGGGGAAGGATTGGCCATGCCGAACGGGGCAAGCGTTTCGATTTGTTCGATCATCTCGATCGTAATATCGGCCAGATCGAACTCCAAATCGATCTCGGCGGTCGGAATCAAATCGTCTTGCGACAGCTTCTGTCCTGCCAGCCCGATCAGCTTCCTTTCCAATTCCTCCAGCTTGCCGGAATGGATCGTCATTCCCGCCGCGGCTTGATGGCCGCCGAAATGCTCCATCAGATCGGCGCATTCCGTGAGCGCTTCGTATAAATCGAAGCCCGGAATGGAGCGGGCCGACCCTTTGCATAAACCCGTTTCCGGATCGATGCTGAGAACGAACGTAGGCCGGTAATAGTTTTCCAATATTTTCGAAGCGACGATGCCGATGACGCCGGGGTTCCATCCTTCGGCAGCCAGTACGACGACGAGCGGCGGTTCTCCGCCCTGCGCCTTGCGACGAAGCTGCTCCTCCGCTTCCTTGACGATCGTTTCTACCATATGCTGGCGCTCTTTATTCAATTGATCCAACTCTAGCGCCAGTCCGCTCGCTTCCTGTTCGTCCGCCGTAGTCAACAGATTGACGGCTATATTCGCATGATCCAACCGTCCGCTTGCATTGATGCGCGGCGCCATGGCAAACGCGACGTTCGTAGAAGTCACGCCGGACAATTCGATGCCCGCCACGGCGAACAACGCGCGGATGCCGGCAATTTCCGAACGGCGCATCCGTTCGATTCCGAACCGGACGATAATCCGGTTCTCATCCGTAAGCGGCATCAAATCGGCGATCGCCCCGATTGTCGCAAGCTCCAAATATTCGGCCGGAATCCGTCCTAGCATCGCGTGGGCAAGCTTGAAGGCGACGCCGACGCCGGCCAATCCTTTGAACGGATAAGGACAGCCGGGAATTTTCGGATTGACGAGCGCGTATGCGTTCGGCAACACATCCGGCGGCTCATGGTGATCCGTGACGACGACATCGATGCCGAGCGAATTGGCGTAATCGATTTGCTCCGCCGCGCTAATGCCGGTATCGACCGTAACGATGAGACCGACGCCGCTTTGTTTCGCATCGTATACGGCGTCGTTGTTCAAGCCGTAGCCTTCCAGCGCCCGGTGAGGGATATAGTAATCGAAGTCGGCTCCCAATTGCCGCAGCAAACCGATCATGAGCGAAGTGCTCGACACGCCGTCCGCGTCATAATCGCCGTATATTCGTATTTTTTCCCGATGGGCGAGCGCGCGGCGAATGCGTTCCACCGCCTCGCGCATCCCTTGCAATAAAAATGGGTCGTGCAGCCGGTCCAAACTTCCGTGCAGAAATAGATCCGCCTGTTCGGCGTTCTCGATTCCGCGGGCGGCAAGCAACCGGGCGAGGAATACGCTAATGCCCGTCTCTTGGGCCAGCCGCTCTGCGTTGTCTGTCTCCGTCTTGGCGCAGACCCACTTCATTTGCGAATGAAGCATTGGCTTCCTCCTAACTGTCTAGCTTATTGCAGTAAAGTCGGCATATCGTCTTCATCCCATTGATGATTCGTTTTGTACGGGTATCCCGGGTCGTATGGATTCACTTGAATGAAGACGTCGGAAACATGCAAATGCCGCTGCATTAATTGATGTTTGACCCGTTTGCCGATATCATGCCCTTCCATGACGCTCAGACGCGGATTGACGCTAATTTTCACATCTATAACAACATAATGCCCAAGCTCCCGCGCCCGCAACTCGTCAACGGCAATCACTCCGCCGACGCGCTGAACCGTCTCGATGAATTCCGCAGCCTGATCGTCATGCAGCGGTTGATCCGTCGGGCCGAAAATCGTGTCCGTTATAAGGCGGTATCCCATACGTAAAATCAATAGGGTGACGATCAATCCGGCAGCCGGGTCAAGATACAATAAGAAGGCGACGTCCAGCTTATCGCCAAGCATCGCGCCGGCAGCGCCGAATAAAGCGGCCAACGACGAATAAACATCGGAGCTTCGCTCCCACGCGTTCGCGGCCGATGCCCTGTTGGACGCTTTTTTGCCCACTCTGCTTTGGTATTGAACCATCGCTGCCTTCACAATCAGCGATATGACGATGGCGCCAACCGCATAACCGGTCGGCGCTTTGTCGACTCCTTCCATCATCGCTTTGACCGAGGCAATGGCGATTTCCAAGCCTACGAGCATTAGCAGCATGGAGACGACGATAGCGCTAACGGTTTCCGCGTTGCCGCCGGCATACGGACGATCTTTGTCCGCCGGCTTGCGCGAATGTTTCAAACCAATCAATGCGGCAATCGAACACGCAACATTTGAAGCGGTATGAAATGCATCCGCTATAAGCGCCTTACTGCCCGAAAACCATCCAACAATTCCTTTCATCAAGGCCAAACCGATATTGCCGGCAATTTCGATCCAAGCGCCGTTCCCAGCCTTTGCAAAACGTTCCTCTGTCATCTAGCCACCCCTTACAACGAGCACAAAAGATCTGAAACCTACTTAAGCGAAAACAGCGGTACGGCAGCGGAGGGCCTGCCGACGGACAGGCCCTGCTGCGCTATTTTTATGTCGTTGCTTTTGCCGCTGTTTTTGCCTTGGGCTTTTGTTTGTCTTTCAACAACACCCAAAGCGGGCTCGCGATGAATATCGAGGAATAAGCTCCGCATATTAAACCGATTACCATCGCAAGCGAGAACAAACGGATTGACTCGCTGCCGAAAACGAACAAACAAACGGCTACGAAAAGCACGGTCAGCACCGTGTTGACCGACCTTGTCATCGATTGCGACACGCTTCGGTTGACGAGCTTCACCAAATCGTCTCTCCCTTTAATTTTGGCAAAACGGAGATTTTCACGAATCCGGTCGAAAATAACGACCGTATCGTTAATGGCATAACCGATAATGGTTAAGATCGCGATAATGAACGGCAAGTTGACTTCCAAGCGAAACACCGAAAAGATGCTGATGACGAAAAAAGCGACATGCAGCAGCGATACGATCGCGGCGATCGCAAACCGCCATTCGAACCGAATGCTCACATAAATAATGATGCCGACGCTTGCAAGCAAGACGGCGATCAGCGCGTTCCGCTGCAGCTCTTTGGCCATCTCCACGTCAACGGTATTCACTTCGTAGGACGCTCCCGCGTCGAACTTCGCGCTAAAGTCCTCTTTCAGTTTATGTTCCTGTTGGTCGTTCAATACTTCCGGAAATCGAATCGTTACCCTGTCGGCGCCGACGATAATCGGAGGGATTTTCTCAAACCCTTGTTCCTGCAAAAATTGTTCGACATCCCCCTGAGCCACAGGCTTGTTCACCGAAATATCCACATTGGAGCCGGCGCTGAAATCGACGCCGTAATTCAAGCCTAGCACACCGAGCATAATAGCTCCGAGCAGCGTGATGACGATGGAGAAAGTGAAACAATATTTACTTGCCTTGACAAAATTGAAGTCCCACTTAGAGCGCACTGATTTCACTCTCCTTCACACCAAAATAAGACGGTTTCTTGAACAGGTTGGCTTTCACGACCATATGGAGCAATACGCGGGACAAAAACACGTTCGTCAATATACTCGTAATGATATTCAGCATTAGAATAACCGCGAAACCTTTGACCGATCCCGTACCGATCATAAACATGACGGCGCCGGCGATCAATGTTGTTACGTTTGCATCCATGATGGCGCGGAACGAGTTTTTGGATCCCGCCTTCAACGCGGACAAGACACTTTTGCCGCTCCGCAGTTCTTCCTTAATCCGCTCGCTCGTAATAATGTTCGCGTCGACGGCCATGCCGACGCCAAGCACGAACGCCGCAATTCCCGGAAGCGTAAGCGTAAATCCGCCCCAATAAAACAGCAGCAGCATGAGCCAGGTATGCATCAACAACGTGAAAATGGCGATCGTTCCCGGCAAGCGGTAAAATATGAGCATAAACAAGACGACGGCAGCCGAACCGATCAAGCCGGCAAATACCGTTTGCTGCAGCGACATTTGTCCTAATGTAGCGCCGACGCTTTGCGTATATTTTTCCGTCAATTTGAGCGGGAGCGCGCCAAGATTAATCGTGTCGCGCAATTCGCGCGCTTCTTCGTTCGTATAGCTTCCCGATATGACCGCGTTTCCGTCCGTAAACACGCCGTTAACGACCGGGTCGGACAACAAACGGTCATCCAAGTAAATAGCCAATTGTTTGCCGATTAAGCGGCTTGAAATTTCTTCCCATTTCTTCTTGTCTTTAACTTTAATCGCGACTTCCGGATTGTGAAGCTGATCGTAAACGAGTTCTGCGCCGTTCTCTACGAATTCGTTGCCGCGCAGTTCCACTTTGCAATAGCCTTCCTCCGGCTTGCAACCGTCCGCGCTGCGGAAAGTCAATTCCGCCGGTTTCTTCATAATGTCGCGGACTTTCGCTTCATCCGTAATGCCGGCAATTTTCACCCGGATACGCTTCGTTCCTTCCGGCGTAATTTCCGGCTCTGTCGTACCGAGCGCATCCGCCCGCTTCGCCAAGCTTTTCGCCGTTTGGTGGAGCGATTCCTTCGTCACCGTTCCGCCTTGCTCCAAAGGTTCCGCCTCATACAGAATCTCGAAGCCTCCTTTTAGATCCAATCCCAATCGGATGCTTTTGACGAGTTCGGGACTTGTCCAGGCCATAACACCGATCGATACAACTACGATAAGCAAGAAAGCCAAGATCCTCTTCATACCGTCCTATGTTCCCCTTTCCATTCTCAATATTCCTATTATAGTAGCTTGCTAAAATCAAAGTCAATTCATGACGAAACTTGGGTTTTAAGGGCAAAAAAAGAACTCCTGCCTAGAAACGGGAGCCCTTGAATGCGCTTAGGGTCATATAATTCATAAAACTTGTCACTTTCAACGAAAGAATGTCGTTAACGACTTGGTGCAGAGACGGAATTCCTTTATGATATTTGTCGCTTACGCAATTCCAAATGTCTTCCCCGCTCACTTGTTCGTAACCGATCATTCGAAACTCTTCCGCTTTGCTGCGGCATAATTGCTCGATCAGTTCGTTCAATTCCTGTTCCGTATATTCGTCGTTCACGTCTTAAGACCCTCCTTTCCCGTCGTCAAAGGAAGACAGTCTTTCTAAAGGCCAATCTTAGATATAATTCGATTCCCGACCGCAAAATCCTGCATCGCTCCCGCGAATTTATTTTGTAAAATTTTGTATGACCAAAACATTTGAAGCGATTGGAACTTATTGTGCATGAGCCGCAGCTTGTCGTGCATACACATGTAGGGACAAGAACTGCTTGGCCCATACGGCCCAATACGAACCGAGGAAGAGGGAATTTCCGTTGACCAGACAATCGTTTATTAAAGGTACGATGATCCTGTTGGCCGCAGGCATAATTAACCGCCTTCTCGGTTTTATTCCCCGCATTACGCTGCCGCGCATTATCGGGGCCGAAGGCGTAGGATTGTATCAGCTTGCCTATCCGTTTCTAACTGTCATTCTAACGATTATTACGGGGGGCATTCCCCTTGCGATTGCCAAGCTGGTTGCCGCGGCCGAATCGGAAGGCGACGGCAGACGGGTTAAGCGCATTTTGACGGTATCGCTCAGCTTCGTGATCGGCATCAGCCTGTTGTTTACCGTGCTATGCATCGTGATGGCGCCTTGGATTACCCGAAATATTTTAACGGATCAGCGCGTATACTACTCCTTCTTGAGCATGAGCCCGATGATTGTTCTCATCGGCGCCTCTTCCGTCCTGCGCGGTTATTTCCAAGGCAAACTCGATATGATACCGACCGCTCTTTCGCAAGTCGTCGAAACGCTTGTACGAATTGTGGCCGTACTATTGCTCGCTTACCTTATGCTGCCATACGGATTGGAATACGCCGCGGCAGGAGCGATGCTGGGGGTAGGCGCCGGGGAATTGTGCGGATTTGTCGTCTTGCTGTGGAAGTTTTTCCAAGATAAAAAACGAACGCCAAACTATGGGGAAACGGTTGAAGGGAAAATCAAAGCCGGAGCCCCCGCGAAACGGTTATTCGAACCGCTCGGCGAATTGCGCCGGATTTTTGCGGTCGCCATACCGGTCACGGCCGGAAGAATGGTCGGCTCTTTATCGTATTTGCTCGAATCGATTATGATCGCCCAAAGTTTGGCGATGGCAGGAATTGCAACTGCGGTAGCGACCGCGCAATACGGAGCGCTGCAAGGCATGATCTTTCCGATCGTGCTGCTGCCGGGGGCGCTGACGAATTCCTTGGCCGTATCGCTTATTCCTTCCTTAGCCGAAGCTTCGGCGAGGCAGGATTACCGCACGATTCATAAGCGCCTTCATCAAGCGTTGCGGCTCGCCTTGGTCGCCGGCGCCCCCTTCGCCGTCGTGATGTACGTCCTGGCCGAGCCGATATGTATGGCGCTATACCATAATGCAAGTATCGCTCCCATGCTGAAGATGATGGCTCCGATCGCGTTATTCATCTACTTGCAGGCTCCGCTTCAGGCCTCGTTGCAAGCGTTGGATCAACCGGGGAAAGCGCTGCTGAACACTTTCATCGGCGCCGCCGTCAAGCTGTTTCTGATCGTCCAATTGGCTACCGATCCCGAACTGGGCATTTACGGCGCTTTAATCGCCATTATCGTCAATATTGTGCTCGTGACCGGATTGCATGGGTTCAGCGTCGTCAAGCTGCTTCGTTTCCGCATGAAAATCGCCGATTTTGTGAAAGTGATCGCGGCGATGATCGTTATGGCGGCCATCGTGCATTTTGTTTTTTACCGCGTCGATTTGCAAGCAAATGTGTGGCTGAAATTGATGGCCGCTTGTTCTGCCGGAGTCGTCGTCTATTTGCTCATTATGGTTTGGGTCAAGCTGATCGACCGTTACGATATCGTGCGCATTCCGATTTTGGGCAAATTATTCAAATTGTAGTCGTTGGGCTTTTCATTCGCTATTGCTTTTGTTTCGAGTTTACAAACAACCGCCCTTTATGATCGATCGTGCAGAAGAAAACTTCTTTAAAATCGGAGATTCCTTTCGATTGAATCTGACTTTTCAGCCAAAACCGGTTTTTCTCAATTTTCTCCAAGTTTTCGTCCTGGACCTTCCCGTCCATGATGAGCGGGAGCGGCAAAGATTCGTATCGGATCTTTTGCCCTTCCGGGAGCGTGACTTGCTCGCCGCGGCTTGATTCGGCAGTTCCTTTCGAATGTGCGGCGTCTTTCAAGATGACCGTTAGCTTGCCCGTCGTTTCCAAGAATGCGAATTGAACATCGTTGATATCGTCTACGTTTTGCTCCCGCAGTTGGGCCATAAGATCGTCCAAACTGTATCTTTGCTTGCGCATCTCATTCCGCATCAATTGCCCGTTGTTAATAACCATGCTCGGTTTTCCGTCAAGTACGAAGCGAAGATTCCGGCTCTTGAGCGCAAGAAACGAAGTGCCGACCTGAATGACCAGCAATGTGGCCATCGGCAATATGCCTTCCCAGATCGGACGTTTCGTATCTTCAATAACGAATACGGCGGCTTCCGCGATCATGATTGAAATGACTAGATCGAATAAAGACAATTTACCGATCTCGCGTTTTCCCATTAGACGCATAATCAGTAAGACGACAAAGTAAATAAGCATGGTACGAAAAATAACGGTCAGAGCTTCCATTGAATACGAGCCTCCTCAAAGTTTCTTGTCGGAAAGCTTGAATCGTCTGATCATTCAATGGTATTCTGACCGCCGTTTCCCTGCCTCATGCATTTGGGAAGTGTTTAATTAATGGTAAATGGCCGTTACAAAATGACAAAATATACGTAAACCGTTGCCAACGCTAAAGACAGCAGCGTTAGCGGCGCGCCTATTTTCAAATATTGCATATAGCTGAAACCTTTGCCTTCCCGCTGTGCCATGCCGGCAACGATCACATTCGCCGAAGCGCCGAGGATCGTTCCGTTTCCTCCGAGACAAGCGCCCAGCGATAACGACCACCATAGCGGATTCAATTCGCTTGGGTCTGCAATTCCCATTTGGACCCCTAAATCTTGAATCATCGGAATCATCGTCGCTACGAACGGGATGTTGTCAATCGTTGCCGATGCGATGCCGGACACCCATAGGATCAGCATCGACGTCAACGTCATATCGCCGGAAGTTACATGTAAAGTAAGAGATGCAAGCGCCTGAATAACGCCGACTTCCTTCAAGCCTCCTACTAGAATAAACAAGCCGATGAAGAAAAATATCGTTACCCATTCCACGCCGCGGAAAGCTTCTTCCAGCTCACTCTCTTTCTTAACCGTAACAAGCATTAAAATAACCGCGCCGGCTATGGCGATGACCGCAGCTTCGACATGAATGACCGAATGCAATGCGAATCCGGCAACGGTGAGCAGAAGCGCAACAACGGATTTAATGACCAGCGCCTTATCCCGAATATAGCTGGCGGCTTCCAGCGACATCAACTCTTTCTTCCGTTCTTCCGGTACGCGCAGTTGCTTGCGGTATATGACGACGAGCGCCAAGATCAAGACCGCCATAATAATCACGATGATCGGCGTTAAATACTGCAAAAACGAGTTGAACGTCAAATGAGGGTTCGACGAGCCGATCATAATGTTCGGCGGATCGCCGATCAAGGTAGCCGTTCCGCCGACGTTGGAGGCAATAATCTCGGAAATCAAATAAGGCACCGGATTGATTCGCAACATTTTGGTGATCGAGAACGTGATCGGCACCATTAGCAAAACTGTGGTCACATTATCGAGAAAGGCGGATCCAATCGCCGTCAACGAAGCGAGCGCAATCAAAATTTTGACTGGATTTCCTTGCGCCATTTGGGCCGCTTTGACTGCGACATATTGAAAAATGCCGCTTCGATTCGTAATGCCGACCAATATCATCATGCCGATGAGCAAAAAAATCGTATTCCATTCGATATGTACCGTATAAGCATGATGCCATTCGACGATTCCCAGCGCGATGAGCACAATTGCGCCCAGCAGCGCAATAATAGCCCGGTTTATTTTTTCTGAGATGATGATGGCGTAACTTAGCAAAAACACGACGACTGCGGCAATGACCTGCCATGATGTTTCGGGCATCTGTTCCATTCGTTATCCTTCCCAGCCTTCTAAATTAGTGAAGAATATTATATCCAATCGATGTACTATTTTCAACGGCTTGGCCATAAACTGGTGGTAACGCAGAATAAGGGCGCATGCTTTCAACGCTAGTTTTGTCCGGAGTTTATCCGCGTGGCATCGCTCACAAAACTTTAAGGAGGGTTAATCCATGAATCCGATCAATCAGCGATTGCGTATTTCCAGCCCGGTATTGTCAGGTTTGCTTAACGCATTTATTTGGATGGCGCTTGGAGCCGTCGCTTTATCCGCGCTGCTTCTGCTGGGCGGAATCAGAGAAAATAATTTATCCGCATACACTTATATTATTCACGGATTCGCATTATTCGTCGGCGGATTTACGGCAGGGCGCCGCTCCATTAGAAGGGGGTGGTATGCCGGAGGTTTAATTGGAATACTATATTGTTTGATCGTATTGTTGGTCAGCTTTCTCGCATTCGATTCCGGCTTATCGTTCACTGTTTTCGTATTCTTCGTCGCGGCGTTCGGCGTCAGCGCGATCGGAGGCATTCTCGGCGTTAACACGAGAAAGTAGAATCGTTAACGTGAAAAAGGACCCGAAGTTCTTCTTCCGGTCCTCTTCCTTATGTATTTGTTTCTTAACTCGACGTTTCCGTCGTGCTCGATACTTGGCTTACGGCGCTGCGGTCGAATGTTAGCTTCGTCGCATCGTTGACAAGCAATACGACCACATCGTCCGTAATTTCGTGAATTGTGCCGTGAAGCCCTCCGATTGTCACGATTTTATCGCCTTTTTTCAAAGCGTTCAACATTGCTCCGCGCGCTTTTTGCTTCTTCTGCTGCGGACGGATCAATAAGAAATAGAAAACCGCGAACATGAGAACGAAAGGCCAAATTAATTGAATAATGTTGCCCGCGCCTCCTTGGGCCGCTTCTGCCGCTAAAAATGTCATCTGTTTTTCCCTCCCTTCATTTACTTTACGAAACGTTCCGCAAAACGTCTCATTTTTTTGAACTGATATCCATTGCAACGCGGTCAAAAACCGCTGTCGTTCCCATGCATGCCATACTTGTCGAAAAACTCGTCCCGAAAGTCGAGCAGTCTGTCTTCCCGAATGGCTTGTCTGACATCGCGCATCAATTGCAGCAGGAAGTGCAAGTTATGATACGTCGTCAGGCGGATGCCGAACGTTTCCTCGGCTTTAAGCAAGTGGCGCAAATAAGCGCGGGAATAATTGCGGCATGTATAGCAATCGCAATTCGGATCAAGCGGTCCGAAATCGCGGGCGAACTTCGCATTGCGGATTACGAGCCGTCCTTCGCTTGTCATCGTCGTTCCGTTGCGGGCGATGCGCGTCGGCAGCACGCAGTCGAACATGTCGATTCCGCGAATCGATCCCTCGATCAGCGCATCGGGCGAACCGACGCCCATTAAATAGCGCGGTTTATGGAACGGCAACAGCGGCACCGTGCACTCCAACATTTCATACATCAGATGCTTCGGTTCTCCGACGCTTAACCCACCAATAGCATACCCCGGGAAATTAAGCGAAGTCAACTCGGCGGCGCTTTGCTTGCGCAAATCTTCATACATGCCGCCCTGTACGATGCCGAACAACGCTTGATCTTGCGGACGGGCATGGCTCTTCAAACAGCGTTCCGCCCAGCGCGTCGTCCGCTCCATCGATTGCTTGACATAGGAATGTTCGGCCGGATAAGGCGCACATTCGTCAAACGCCATCATAATATCGGAACCGAGCGCATTTTGAATCTCCATCGCGACTTCGGGCGAAATAAACAGCTTATCCCCATTCAGATGGGAGCGGAAGTGAACGCCTTCTTCGGAAATTTTCCTCATCTCGCTCAAACTGAACACTTGAAACCCGCCGCTATCGGTCAATATGGCACGATCCCAATTCATAAAGCGGTGCAAACCGCCCGCCTCTCTTACAATCTCATGCCCGGGACGCAGAAACAAATGGTATGTATTGCTCAAAATGATATGCGCGTCCATCTCTTTCAATTCTTCAGGGCTCATCGTTTTGACCGTCGCTTGCGTTCCGACGGGCATGAACGTCGGCGTGTCGATCGTGCCGTGCGGGGTATGAACCCGTCCAAGCCGCGCTCCCGATTGCTTGCATGTTTTGATATGTTCGTAGGTTACAGCTGCTGTCATGTGCTATCGCTTCCTCTTTAGTATATAAACATCGCGTCTCCGAAACTAAAGAACCGGTATTCCCGTTCGATCGCCTCGCGGTACGCTTTTAACACGTTCTCCCTGCCCGCCAACGCGCTGACCAACATCACCAAGGTCGATTTGGGGAGATGGAAATTGGTGAGCAATGCGTCCACCAACCGAAACTTGTATCCGGGATACATGAAAATGTCCGTCCAACCGCTGCATGGCTCGAACGGCTTCCCCGCAAATCGGGCAGCGACCGTTTCCAACGTTCGGCATGAGGTCGTCCCTACGGCGACCACCCGTCCTCCTCGACCTCGCGCTTCATTCAATAGGCGGGCGGTTTCTGCGGAGAGCGAATAATATTCCTCATGCATGACATGCTCCTCCACCCGCTCTGCGGTAACGGGCCGAAACGTCCCCAACCCGACGTGAAGCGTCACATAGGCGATTGTCACTTGTTTGGCGGCGATTCGTTCCAGGATCTCCTTCGTAAAATGCAAGCCGGCGGTCGGCGCGGCCGCCGAGCCTTCGTGCTTGGCGTATACCGTCTGATAACGTTCCCGGTCTTCCAACCGCTCCTTAATATAAGGAGGCAAAGGCATTTGCCCGAGCTTATCCAATATTTCGTTGAAAATGCCTTGGTACGAAAACCGGAGCACGCGCGCCCCCATTTCCCCTTCCGTTTCGATAACCGCCGAGAGCGAATCTCCGAACCGAATCGTCGAGCCTGATCTTAATTTTTTGCCGGGCTTGACGAGACACTCCCAGCGGTCGTCGGCGACTTGCTTCAACAGCAGGACTTCCGCCTTGGCGCCGGTGTCCTCTTTAACGCCGAATATGCGGGCCGGGATGACGCGCGTATCGTTTAAGACGAGCGTATCTCCGGCATGCAGCATATCGATGATGTCCGGAAAAAGATGATGTCCGATCGCGCCGCTCCGTTTATCCAAAGCAAGAAGCCTTGAATCCGTTCTGTTCGACAGCGGCGTCTGGGCGATTAACCGTTCCGGCAAATCGAAATCGTATAAGTCAACATTCATTAGTTCCAAGTCATCCCTTAATGTCTTATTAATTCCAGTATTGCATTCCTTATCGTCAACCATACGTGCTCTCTTAACGATAGGTATCTAATATAGTATAACTGCCAGACTCTTTAATATCAAATTTGCCAAAAGCATGAACGGATCAGGAGCGAGGAAACTACGGTTTCGCGATTTGAACTCCTTTATAGTAATGCTGCAATATCGATTCGTATCGGTAGCCTTGATCGGCCAAGCCTTTGGATCCCCATTGCGACATCCCCGCTCCGTGCCCGTTGCCCTGGCCTACAAAGCGATAGGAAGGAGCTTTGGTCATGACGGAGACGTCGCCGGAACCGTTCTGAACCAGAATCGAATCGTTTACTTGCTGCTTGCCGGATTCGGACAGCGCATGCACGTTTTGCTGCGCTGCGTTGCCGGACGCACCGTTCGCTCCCAGAATGGAATACGCTCCCGCCGGTTCTATATCGAACCGGGTGCTCGGCAATCCGCCAAGCGCCGACCGCAAACTATCCGGATATTTGACATCGACGATTTGCCCGTTCGCGCGAACTTCGGTCACCCGTTGCGAAGGCCCGCGTTCGGTAACCTCCAACGATACGATCGGGCCTTGAATCGGCGTCTTGGCCTGGCCTTGAATCGATTTGGAAAGTTGATCCGACGTATACGGTCCGCGTATCCAGTTCATCGTATTGGATTGAATCGTCTTCTCCAATACGATCGCTTTCACGCCTTGATTCACGTTTGCGATCGGCTCGACATCGCTTTGGATAAGCGGAAGCTGGCGAATGTTGGCGCCGTCCGTCTTGACCGTAAATACGGGCAATCCGGCTTTCGTTTTCTCTCCCGTATCCTGTACGAGATCTTCGCGAATATAGCCGACTTTCCCGTCCGGCAGCACGACGCGATACCAGTAAGGCAATCCTTGCTCGGCGGTTTCGTCCGGGCTTTGTACGCTAACCAAATAATCCGATTTGCTGTTCCATAGTTCGCCGGGGTCGGCCGTCATCCCTCCGCTATTGGACGAATATAGCGGCTCAATCAATTTCCCATTCAGCATTATAACTTCGCCGGCGGTCGCATCGACTGCCGCGATCGTGTTCGGATGTTCCTTATCCATGCCGTAATACGCTTGGCTTAACGTCGTATCCACCACGTCGGCGATTTGATATTTCGTCCCTTGGTACAAAGCGTACGTGCGCGCAGCGACAGCCTGCGCCTTCAACGCTTCCTCGGGCCAGGAAGGCGAAACTTCCATGCCGACGACGGAATATAAATATTGTTCAAGCGGAAGCTCGTTCACGAGTGCGAGCCGATTGTTCGCAAGGCTCAATTCGAATCCGCCCCGATACATGCGACCCGCCCGTTCCGTCACTTGGATGCCGGATCCCGCCGCGCTTGGTGCGATCCACAACTTGCGATCGGAAGCGCCCCCTAAGAAATAATGCCTGAACGCTTGCCCCGAACCGGATACCCCGGGCGACATATCGTCCCGCCGGATTAAATATAGCGAAGCCGGATCGGTCGGCAGAAGCGACAAGCCCGGAACGAGTTTCGTCGCTTCGTTTCCGACCGAGTCGAGCTCATGCGAGTCGGCGGCTTGTCCGAGCAGCGCGGCATATTGCACCGATCCCCCTTGATTCACTGCGATGGCCGTAAACGCATCCAAACCGGCATTTGCGATTGTCCGTACGGCGGCGTTCGCTTGTTCTTCCGTTTCATACAAGCCTGCGAGCCAATGGAGGTTGCCCGTCACAATCGGTTTCCCGCTTGGCACAATCGCGGACAGGGCCGGATCCGCGGCGAGACGGTCCCGGACTCGAACCGCCTCCTCTTTGCTTGCATAATTGCCTATGTAAACTTGGTAAACTGTGCCGCTTTGCTGGCTAACGGCCATTACATAAACTTTGCCCGCGCCGTCGGCAGCCTGAAGCCGACTCGCGGCGCCGGCCGCCGCTTGGGCGTCCGTCGTTTCAAGCGCCTTCACCATAAAGGAGTCCATGCTGAAACGCACCGTTTCCCCCGCTCCCGCATTCGCAAGGGGGACGATTCCTCCGCCCAGGCGCTCGCCGATCGCCATCCCTCCGCCCGCGTTCATCGTCACGGTCGGCGCAATCGATCGATATTGATTCCCCAAATCGGCGAATAATGCCACCCGAATTTGTTTGGCCGACGCGGCCGCCTCATCCGCATAAGCGGGCTGATAGGAAGCCGTACCGAGAGATAATGACAATATAACCGCCAAAAAGACGCTTCTGCTCCATTGGCGGGACCGTTCCTTTTTCCATATGCGCATTTACGATTCCTCCTCCAGTATTTCCTCATGATCCGTGTTTTGTTTCGACAAGGACGAACTCTTGCACATATGTATACGCCTTGCTTCGGCATTATGTTTCGTCGCCCGGAACAGGAATTCCCAAATGCCGGTACGCCTGCACCGTAGCCACTCTGCCGCGCGGCGTGCGCTGCAAGAAGCCGATTTGCAGCAAGTACGGTTCGTAAACGTCTTCGATCGTTTGACTTTCTTCGCCGATCGTCGCCGCAATCGTATCCAGTCCGACCGGGCCGCCGCCGAAATTGCGGATCATTGCGTGCAGCATCTTATGATCGATATGGTCAAGGCCCATATTGTCCACTTGGATCAACTTGAGCGCTTGCCGTGCAACGTCCAGCGTAATAACGCCGTCGCCGCGCACCTGCGCGTAATCGCGCACCCGTTTCAGCAGCCGGTTGGCGATCCGCGGCGTCCCCCGGGACCGAAGAGCGATCTCTTCCGCGGCGTCGCCAATCATTTGCACGTTTAAAATTTCTGACGCGCGCGTTACGATATAGCTTAGTTCGTCGACCGTGTAAAACTCGAGCCGGCTGACGACGCCGAAGCGGTCGCGCAGCGGCGCCGAGAGCAAGCCCGCTCTCGTCGTCGCGCCGATGAGCGTGAAGGGCGGCAAGTCAAGCCGCACCGAACGGGCGCTCGGCCCTTTGCCGATCATAATATCCAGCGCGAAGTCTTCCATCGCCGGATACAGCACCTCCTCCACCGTACGGTGCAAACGGTGAATCTCGTCGATGAACAATACGTCGTTCTCCTGCAAATTGGTCAAAAGCGCCGCAAGGTCGCCCGGGCGCTCGATCGCCGGGCCCGAAGTCGTGCGCAAATTGACGCCGAGCTCGTTGGCGATAATGTTCGAGAGCGTCGTTTTGCCAAGTCCGGGCGGACCGTACAGCAGTACGTGATCAAGCGCCTCTTTGCGCATTTTGGCTGCCTCGATATATATTTTCAAGTTTTCCTTCGCCTGCGACTGGCCGATATATTCCGATAAGTAGCGGGGACGAAGGCTGAACTCCACCGCCTGGTCTTCCATCATCAAGTTCGCCGATATAATTCGATCATCCATCATGCGTTCTGGCACCTCTACCCTCTATACAATAACTTTAACGCCCGTTTCATCAGCGCATCGGCACTTTCGTCTCCCGGCACGTCGTTCTTCATCTCATGCCATGCGCGATCCAATTCCGCATCCGTATATCCGAGCGCCTTCAACGCCTCCTTCACTTCTCCCCAGATCGGCCCGCCTTCCCGAAGCGCCGCGGCGGACGCCGGATCGTCGACATATCCGGCCGATAAAGCCCCAAGTTCCGAACCTAATCCGATATGGTCCAACTTATCTTTTAAATCCAAAATTATGCGTTGGGCCGTCTTCTTGCCGATACCCGGCAATTTCGTTAGAAACGTCAAATTTTCCTGTTGAACGGCCGTGACGACCGTTTCCGGACGCCCTCCGGCCAAAATGCCGAGCGCAACGCGCGGCCCGATGCCCGAAACGTCGAGCAGGCGGCGGAAAAGCTTCTGTTCTTCCCTCGTTTCGAATCCGAACAGCAAAATGGCGTCTTCCCGCACATGATGATGCGTATAAACCGTTACCGTGTCGTCCGACTTGGCGAAACGATAAGGATTCGGGCAGAAAACCCGGTATCCTACGCCATGCACGTCGAGCACGATGTAATCCGTCTCCAAATGGGCCACGCGGCCTTTAAGAAAATCGATCATTAGCGCAATACCTCGTTTACTTTTTGTTGTAGCGTATACGAATGGGCATGGCATACGGCGACCGCCAAAGCGTCGGCCACGTCGTCAGGCTTCGGCACCGCCTGCAGCCGCAAAAACATTTTGACCATTTCCTGCACTTGCCTCTTCTCCGCTTTTCCGTAACCGACGACGGCTTGCTTCACCTGTAGCGGCGTATATTCCGCTACGGAAAGTCCACGCTGCACGGCGGCGAGAATCATAACTCCCCTTGCCTGTCCGACCGTGAAAGCGGTCGTGACGTTTCGATTGAAAAACAATTTCTCCATCGCAACGGTATCCGGTTTATATTTGTCGATGAGTTGCAGCGTCGCCTCATATACTTGCAAAAGCCTCTCTTCGAGCGGCGTATGAGCTTCGGTCTGTATCGAACCGTATTGCACGGGCGTTAGTTTGCTCCCCGCTTTATCGATAAATCCGAATCCGACAATCGCGATCCCCGGATCGATTCCTAATATTCGCAAAAAAACATCTCCCTCTCCAAGCCGAACATATGTATCCACTACATTATAACAAAAGATCGGGAGGAAGAGAACGAGTAGCGCATCATTTCCTGTTTGCCTGTTTTCGGGCACGCAAAAAAGGAAGGGCCCTCGCACCCTTCCCGCATCCATTACGGATTAACGAATCGACTCCGATTCGCTTTTATATTTCATCACATGTTCCGTATCGTCAACCGCGTAATCGCTAAATGTCGAAATGACGCTGTTATATTCATCGAAATCGCTCACGCGGATTCCTTCCCGCAATTCCTGAATAATATGGTCGGGCAGCGAGCTTTCCATCGACTCGATGTCGAGTTGAAAAAAAGTACGAAGCACTTTCTCCCGATCCGGCGGGCCGTCGAACAAAGACAAATTTCCGGCTTTGTCCAAGCTGATATAACCGTTTTGCTTGCAGTCGTCCGACAAATCTTCAATATGCTCCACGAGCCAAACGGCGCCTTCCATATCCGTATGCCCGCTCCATTCCGGATGCTGCTGCAATAATCGGATAATTTCATCGGCTTGCATATAGCCTAACGAGGTCGTTTCTTGGCCGCAGACGTATTCTTTGCGCAAATAAACCTCACGCTCCTGCGGATCTTTGCTAAGCGCTTCAATCACGCCGGCCGTCGGCTTGCTGTCCGCCGTCACGAGCCGAATCGCGACGAATAGAACGACAATGAGCAAGATTCCGAGCGACCATACGGGACGTTTCACACGCCGCAGTCTTTTTTTGATCCGTTTTCGAATATTGAAGAACACCGCTATCCCCTTCTATCCTGAGTTTACCCTAGTTTACCCATCGGAAGCAGGATTTATACGGATTGGCATAGGAAAAAGCCCCGAATTTCGCACTTCGAGGCATGAAAGGAATAATCTTGCATTATCCGTTGATCCAAGGCAAATTGCGCGTTTTTTTCGATTTGTTCTGGCGGCTCGCTCCTGGCGATCCCGTCCGTTTGGCGGATGACGTACGTGCTTTTGCTTTGGACGGCTGACGGGACTCCGGCGATTTGGCCTTCTCCGTCGTCTGAACGGCAGCCGCTTCGACGCTCCCTTCCGCGGGGGCTTGCTCCGTCTCGCGGGTATGGCATCCGCAATCGCAAGGCTTCTTATGCGGCATGCCGTACGGAACCATGCCGTAAGCTCCAAGCGGCATCGGCGGCACGAACGAAGGCTGCATTTCATGGCCGTACGGCATCATATAGGGACTTGCGTACGGATAAGAATGAACGTAAGCCTCTTGTTCGCCCCCTAGCGTCCCTGCGCCATAAGGCTCCGCCATTTCATGATGATGGTGGTGATGCCCGTCTGGCGTCGGCATCCAATACTGATGCGTATACGCTTCCTTGCCTGCGTCCGGCGGACAGGGCGGCGCATACGGCGTTCCGAACTGATAGGTTTGCGGCTCGTAGAACGCCGGCATTTGATAGCCGGGAGAGCAAGATTCATATGCGGAGTATGGAATTTCCGGAGGCGCGGCTTCCATCATCGGGTACTGATACAATCCCGGATATTCCGTCATCTCATGTGTAAATGCTTCCGTGGCCGGCACATGGAACTGGGCAAATAAATCTTCCGACATCTCCATCTCCATTTCCATCGGTTCATAATACGTCGATTCCGGCATGACCGGCGCTGCGGGAACCGCGGGCTGCATCGGAACCGCCGGTACCGCTTGCGTAGGCTCCGCCGGTTTCGGTCCGGTCGGCTTCTTCCAACCCGACTTATCGTCGTCCGGCATGACGACATGACCTACCTTAGGTATGTTTACAACTTCCCCTACCAATAGTGCGTTCGGATTTTTAAGCTGCGGGTTGGCCTTGATCATATCCTGAAGCGGAACTCCCCATGCCTTGGACAGCTTCCACAACGTATCGCCTTGACTCACCGTATGTTTATGCATCGTTTCGTAATCAGGCAAGACCGGTTTCGCTACCGTCGGAATTTTGACCTTCATTCCGACGTTCAACTGATCCGGATTCGCAATATCCGGATTCGCTTCAATAATCTTTTCAAGAGACACGTTATACTTTTTTGACAATTCGTAGAGCGTATCTCCCTTTTTGACGATATGAATTTTCACGCGTCAGAACCTCCTACATTTTTTCTGTGCAAAAATAAAGGTACGTGCTTTATGTTCTGTGCAGGCATGATAAATGCCCGGAACCAATTAATACATACTATGCAGGAGGTGGGCTTTTGACATCCCCGAGTACAAAAAAATTCCTCCCAACCTTGCGAATGGTTGAGAGGAATCCATTATGGATCATATTATTCGAACACTTTGACGCCGTCCTGATCTACGATTTTGCGGAACTCTTCTAGAAGATGCAGCGTGACCGGTCCGGCTTGCCCTCCACCGATGATCCGGCCGTCCACTTCGCGCACCGCGATCACTTCGGCGGCCGTGCCGGTAAAGAATACTTCGTCGGCGACGTATACGTCATGAAGCGTGAACGGTTCTTCTTTCAACGCGTAGCCTAATTTGGCGCATAATTCAATTATCGCAAGCCGGGTGATGCCTTCCAACGCTCCGATATAGCAAGGCGGCGTATATACGGCCCCTTTTTTGACGATGAAAATATTGTCGCTCGACCCTTCCGCGACGTACCCTTGCGCGTTCAGCATAATCGCTTCGCCGACATCGGCCAAATTCGCCTGAATTTTCACCAGGATATTGTTCAAATAGTTGAGCGACTTGATCTTCGGGTTCAAGGCGTCGGGAATATTGCGTCGCTGTGAGACGGAAACCGTTCTCAAGCCGTTCTTGTACGCTTCCTCCGAGTAAATGGCGAGCTGCTCCACAATAATGAGAACGGTCGCTTTCGGGCAGCGGCGCGGATCGAGTCCGAGATTGCCCGCTCCGCGCGAAACGACGAGACGAATATAACCGTCGCGCATATCGTTCTTGCGTATCGTTTCCACAAGCGCTGCTTCCATCTCTTCATACGTTAACGGAATTTCCAACATAATCGATTTGGCGGAATCGTATAACCGGTCTAAATGTTCTTTGCATTTGAAAATATTGCCGTTATAAATCCGAATCCCTTCGAAAATACCGTCGCCGTACAAAAAACCGTGGTCGTACACCGATACTGTGGCCTCTTCTTTTGTTACAAATTGTCCGTTTAAGTAGATCCATTGTGACATATGATTGACACCTCCATATTATTTAACGAACTTCTATGATCATTTTGGTTGATCGTAAGAATAGCTCGGATAACAACCAAGGACGCGAACCTGCGAACCGATCGCCTCAATTTCCGCTATCGCGGCAGGCAGCAAAACGGAATCCATCGAAGCCTCAATATCGATATAAAAGAAATAATTGCCTAATTGCTTTTTGGTCGGCCGGGATTCGATACGCGTCAAGTTAAGGCGGCGCCATGCGAACGCCGATAAAATTTGATGAAGCGCTCCCGAATAATCTTGCGGCGGCGTGACGAGTATGCTCGTTTTCATGCGCCCCGGTTTCGGCAAAGCGATGTTGTCCGGACCGATCAGTACGAATCTCGTAAAGTTGTTTTGATGGTCGGTTACGTTTTCCTTCAAAATATCAAGACCGTGCGCCGCCGCTCCAAGTCTGGTTCCGATTGCCGCAACGCCTTGGCCCGGCCTTTCCTTCGCTTGCTTGACGCCTTCCGCGGTGCTGCCGACCTGCTCCAATTCGGCATGGGGCACGTAAGTGCGCAAAAATTGCGTACATTGCGCCATCGCCACAGGATGGGACAATATTTTTTTAATTTTACGGTAATCGATCGCCTCTTCGCCCGCTTCCCGTTTCCCGTCGCCGCCCAAAACGCGGAATTGCGATGCGTCGCCGATCAAATTTTGGACGGAGGGATATACCCATTCCGCCTGGATCGGAATGTCCACTTCATGGATCAGCCAATCCATATGAAGGCTGACCGAACCTTCAATCGTGTTCTCGATCGGAATGACGCTGTAATCCGTCTTGCCGGATGCCGTCGCGGCGAAAACGTCGGAAATCATTTTGTAATGCACGAATTCATGCTCTTCGTTCGCGAATAAATAAGCGACCGCCTCATGCGACACCGTGCCTTGCGGCAATAATGCGATGCGTTTCATACGCCCATTTCCCCTTTAACAAGCTCCATGAAAGACTGCTGCGCAGGCTCGGGCAGCACGACGGCTCCTTCCGCGTTCGGCTTCAGCCGGAGCGTGGCCGCGGTTATTCCTTCCCGTTGCAACGTATCCAATAAAAACTGTTCTAATTGTACCTTATGAACCCCTTGTCCATCAACCAATGCGAGCAGCGTAGGCCCCGCGCCGCTTAGCGCGACGCCTAGCGCGCCGTATTCCGTCGCATTCTCCAATATCGCCTTCATGCCTGGCACCAAGGCCGCCCGATACGGTTGATGCAGCTTGTCCTTCATCGCCTGGCGGATGAGCGGCAATTTGCCGCTCGCAAGCGCCGCGACCAATAACGACGAATGGCTTACATTGAACACGGCGTCCTGCATGGAGACGGATTGCGGCAGCACATGGCGCGCCTTTTCCGTTTCCAGATGAAATTCCGGAATCGCCGCCAGCACCTCCAAGGCGGGATGCGGTTCCAAACGAATATGTTCGGCGCGTTCCCCGTTCCATACGGTCACGACGATTCCGCCGAACAACGACGCTCCTACGTTGTCGGGATGCTTCTCCAAAGCGGTTGCCAATGTGAAAATGCGGTCCTGCGACAGCGGATTGCCGATTAGCGCATTCGCGCACACCATGCCGCCGATAATCGCCGCGGCGCTGCTTCCCAGTCCCCGCGCAAGCGGGATGTCGCTGTACATCGATATTTCCAGTTCAGGCACGGCAACGCCCGCTTCTGCAAACACCGTTTGCGCCACTTTATAAATTAAATTGGATTTATCGCACGGTATATCGTTCATTTCATCGCCGTATAAATGGATTTGCGTCTCCGAGGAAGGCTTCATTTCGATCCAAGCGAACAAATTGAGCGCCATGCCGAGCGTGTCGAATCCCGGTCCCAAGTTGGCCGTGCTGGCCGGAACTTTGACAGCCGCCCTCGGACGAATGTTAATCTGTTTCGTCATCGGCTCCACCTTTTAACCTTCGACGCGGTAGACGCTCTTCACTTTGCGAATGACGCCAAGCCGTTCGAAATGTTTCAATACTTTATCCATGCTCGCTTTGCTCGCGTCATGCGTAATGATAATGATTTCCGCGTCCGGATTGTCGGCGTTTGGCTGCTGCAATACGGATGCCAAGCTGACCTCGTACTCGGCGAATACTTGCGTAATTTGCGCGAGAACTCCCGCCTTGTCTTCAACGTGCAAAAGAAGAAAGTTTTTGCAGGCGATCTGCTCGTCGGATTTCAGTTTCTTCTCGTTATACGGCACCATCGTTTTTTGCCCGTTGACGCCGAGTTTTAAATTTTTCACCACCGCGACCAAATCGGCGACAACGGATGTTGCCGTCGGCAATTCGCCGGCTCCGGCTCCGTAGAACATCGTTTCTCCCACCGCTTCGCCATGAACGTAAACCGCGTTGAAGACCCCGTTGACGGAAGCGATCGGATGCGAAAATTTCACCATCGTCGGCTGCACGCTAATGCTGATATGCTCATCCTGCCGTTCGGCGATGCCGAGCAGTTTCACTTCGTAGCCGAGACGTTTCGCGTACATAATATCTTCTTTGGACACGCCGGAGATCCCCCGTACGTCGACATCTTCCAGCGCCACTTCCGTACGAAACCCGAGCGTCGCGAGAATCGCCATTTTGCGCGCGGCGTCGAGTCCCTCGACGTCGGAAGTCGGGTCTGCCTCCGCATATCCGAGCTGCTGCGCTTCTTTCAGCACATCCTCGTAAGAAGCCCCTTCTTGGCTCATTTTCGTTAATATATAGTTCGTCGTCCCATTCACAATCCCCATAATTTTCAAAATGCGATCGGAAGAGAAGCCTTCGATTAAGGTACGTATAATCGGAATGCCGCCGGCAACGCTAGCCTCGTACATCACGTCGCATTGATGCTGCTGGGCCTTCGCCAATATTTCCGGGCCGTGCAGCGCCATCAAATCTTTGTTGGCGGTGACGACATGTTTGCCGCGTTCCAAAGCTTCGAGTATATACGGCTTGGTCGAATCGACTCCGCCCATCACTTCGACGATGACATCGATTTCCGGATCGCGGATAATTTCCCAAGCGTCCTCCGTCAGCTTGCCCGGATCGATTGGAATATTACGAACTTTATTCGCATCTTTCACCAATATTTTTTCGATTTGAATGGGCGATCCGACTTGACTCCGCAAATCTTCCTGATGCCCTTGAACGATACGGACGACTCCCGTACCGACAGTGCCTAACCCCAACAACCCCACTTTGACCGGTTTCATATATGCTCCTCCTAAATGTTTGTAAGCGTGACGCTTGAAACAATATCATGCTCATTTGCTTTCGAAGTCCGCGTGATTCCGTGCTCAAGACTATCCTTGTCCGATGAGAGACACCTTCCTGACGCCTTCCTGCGCCCGGAACGCTTCCATCATCGCCTCCAGTTGCCCCGACATGAACGTCGTCTCCACCGTAATGACCACATTGGCCATACCTTGCAGCGGAATGGTCTGATTGATGGTGAGTACATTGCCGTCATGCGCCGCCACCAAACCAAGCACTTTCGACAGAACGCCCGATCGGTGCTCCAAATCGAGCGAAATCGTAACGATGCGTTCCCGCTGCATTTGATTGAGCGGAAATATCCCGTCTTTATATTTGTAGAACGCGCTGCGGCTTAACCCGACGCGCTCCACAGCCTCATGCACGGTGACCGCTTCGCCGCTTGCCAACATTTGCTTTACCTGAACGGTTTTCATTACCGCTTCGGGCAAAATGTCCTCCCGGACCAAATAATAGCGTTCCGCCATCGAACGTCCTCTCCCACTAGACCATTGTTTTCGTATAGTGGACATTATAGCGGAATCCGGGTAGAAGAGCAATAGTTGTTAACGGAAAAAACCATACCATATCGCGCGGGTGCAAAGCGTCGATATGATATGGCTCGGACTGTTGCGAAGAAAAAGCATCTGCGGTTTCTCAATAATAGTAGCTGCTGCCTTCGACGAATTCGAACTCGAAATCCGCGATGCGAATAATCGTTCCGTCTTTCGCTCCGCGCTGCCGCAGCGCTTCGTCCACTCCCATCTTGCGTAAAACGCGGGCAAATCTTAAGATCGCATCATGGGAATTGAGCTGCATCCGCTTCATCATGCGTTCGATGCTCTCGCTTTCCACGACAAAGATGTCGTTCTCGCGCCGAATCGTAAATTGCTGTTCGTCCTTTTTCTCGAAACGGTATACTTTGCGTTCCTCCACCTCGGCCACTTCTTCGATTTCCGGCGTATCCGGAATTTCGTCAAGGATTGCGGCAGCCCGGTACAGCAATTCCTGAATCCCTTGCCTTGTAAGCGACGAGATCGGCATAATGTCCAGATCCGGCCGCTCCTTCAACGCTTTGCGCGTAAATTCGGACAAGTTCTGTTCCGCTTCGGGCATATCCATCTTGTTCGCGGCCACGATTTGCGGGCGTTCCGCAAGCTTGGCGTTATATAGCTGGAGCTCCTGATTGATTTTGAGCCAATCTTCATACGGATCTCTGCCTTCCGATCCGGCCATATCCACGACATGAATAATGACGCGAGTCCGCTCCACATGACGCAGAAATTCATGGCCGAGGCCTACGCCTTCATGCGCTCCTTCGATCAGTCCCGGCAAATCGGCCATGACGAAGCTGCGGCCGTCTCCAACATCAACGACGCCCAAATTCGGCGTAATCGTCGTAAAATGATAGGCGCCGATTTTCGGTTTGGCAGCCGAAACGACCGACAGCAGCGTCGATTTGCCGACGCTCGGAAAACCTACCAAGCCTACGTCGGCCATCACTTTCAGTTCAAGAACGACCCAGCGTTCTTCTCCCTCTTCGCCGTTCTCGGCGATTTCCGGAGCCGGATTGTTCGGCGTCGCAAAGCGGATATTGCCGCGCCCGCCGCGCCCGCCGCGGGCTACGACGACTTGTTGGCCGTGCCGCGTCAAATCGGCGATCACTTCCTGCGTATCGTCATCGATCACGACGGTGCCGGGAGGTATGCGGACGATCATATTCTCCGCATTGGCGCCGTGCTGGCTTTTATTGCGCCCTTTCTCGCCTCGCTTCGCCTTGAAATGGCGTTGATAACGAAAATCCATCAGCGTGCGCAATCCTTCGTCCACCCTGAAAATAACGTCTCCGCCTTTTCCGCCGTCGCCTCCGGCGGGACCGCCTTCCGGCACATACTTTTCCCTGCGGAAGGATACGATCCCGTCGCCTCCGTCGCCGCCTTTGACATAAATTTTCGCTTTATCTACAAACATCGTTCCACCTCGTTACGTAACGCAAGGCACACTCCATTCGAACGAAGCCCGCCCGGAATCGGGTTGCTCCATCATCCCTGGTTTGCCCTGCACAATCGATTTCATTTTTTGGCGTACGTCATCTAATGCATCCAGGGGAACTTCCCCTTCCCATCGATAGGCAACGCGCAATTCTCCGGGGCGCTTCTGAAACATGACTTGAAGAACCCGTTCGTCGTCATACGTTTGCCGCGGAATGTACTGAAAAATTCGAACCGTATCTTGAATCGTTTGCGACAATGTTTCCGCATCGATCTCCATGCGCAAATCCGTCAAATCGATTTCCTCGTCGAGACGAACATCCAATTGCATGTCGGCGTTGCAAGTTCGAAACGAGTGAAAGTACAGCACGAGCGACGGGATTCCCAACTTCGAAATTTTGCTTTCCTGCGCCATCCGCTCTTTTATTTTTCCCACGCTCTGCAATAATTGATCATGTTTTTTCAATTGAATATATCCGTATACGATTTGCAGTTCGTTCATCCAATCATGGCGGTGATGATTCAACGTATGTATGGCCGTTTCATGAGCCGCAAGGAGCGACCGCTTCATTCGCTCCTCATATTCCTTGCGAACGGTTCGCACGCTGTACCACGCGATCGCTCCGATCCATACGGCGAACAATATCGCGGGCCACAGCGGCCGATCGTAAACGATGACGATCAGCAGAGGAATAACGGCTGATCCTGCTGCAATCATCCGCTTCGTTCTCCAAGATTTCATCCGTTTCCCACAATCCTCTTCCACAATTTCATATCTCGAACTTTCGATAACCATCATTGCGCGTATGTGTAAATAGTACACTAAATCTTCAACGAAAGACAACCGCCCGGAGGCAGGACGAAAAAAACAAGCCGAGGATCAGTTTGTTTGTCCTCGGCTTGTTTAATCAAAAGACCCGAAACGGGTTTGTCGCTTCAAAAACGATTACGCTTCTACCGTCGCCGCTACAGGAGCGGATTCAACCGGGTAGACGCTCACTTTTTTGCGATCGCGGCCCCAACGTTCGAATTTAACGACACCTTCCACTTTCGCAAAAAGCGTATCGTCTTTACCGATTCCTACGTTGTTGCCAGGGTGAATTTTCGTGCCGCGTTGACGCACCAAGATGCTGCCCGCGGATACGGTTTGACCGTCAGCGCGTTTCACGCCAAGGCGTTTCGCGATGCTGTCGCGTCCGTTCTTCGTGGAACCTACACCTTTTTTCGATGCGAATAATTGAAGATTCAACTTTAACATGTTGTCTACCTCCTTCTTACAAGAATTGTTCATGTATTTCAATATACTTTCCGTATGACGTCTCGATAGATTGCAGCATAACCACCATAGACTCAAGCAGCAATTGAACTTGCGCGAATGTTTCCGGCTCGATCGCAGCCTTGATGCGTCCGCTCAGAAATCCGTTTTTCATTTCGCTCTCCAGAACGACGCCGGTTAACGCTTCAATCGAATTCACCGTGCCGACCGTGACGGCGGATACGCCCGCACAGACGATATCCTGCCCCCGTTTCGCATAGTTCGCATGCCCGTCCACAGAGAAGCTAACGATCGATCGATCATCCCGCTTGCGCGCAATTTGAATGCGAATCATGCCGCACCTCTTACGCCTGGATTTTCTCGATCACAACTTTCGTGTACGGTTGACGGTGACCTTGCTTTTTGTGATAGTTTTTCTTCGGCTTATATTTGAAAACCGTAACTTTTTGTCCTTTGCCGTGCTTCTCCACTTTCGCGGAAACGGATGCGCCGGATACGACTGGCGTGCCTGTTACGAAACCGTCGCCTTTGGATACGCCCAATACGCGGTCGAAAGTAACGCTCTCGCCTTCGCCTGCATTCAGTTTTTCAATATACAATACATCGCCTTCTTGCACTTTGTATTGTTTGCCGCCTGTTTCAATAATTGCGTACATTTGTTGCACCTCCTCATGTCCAAGACTCGCCTGATTCAGGTGATGGGTTCGATGGCATACGCGCATCATCGTCCATGCTTCGTTACCCGATCGGTGCGGTTACAGCATGTGCAGCAACGGATACTTCACACATACTTACCTATATTAGCATGTTTTAGCCGGAGATTCAAGAACCATTATTTTTTTGATTCTCTTTTATTTCAATCAAATGCACTTCAATACGCTCCAAAGTTTTTTTGAGCCCCGTCCAATAGCGAACGATTTTTCTAATGAGGAAAAAAAGTAAAATGAAGAGTACAGCAAAAATTATAAGGTTCGAACTTGGTATAAAACTCATCATTACACCTCCAAAAAACAATGAAAGCATGGTCCGCAACCATAGTATATCATTTTTCATCGACTTTAGAGTTGTAAAAAACTTTTTGGCTTCTATCGTATTCTACGTATTGATTCGGCCGGTTCCCCGGCAAGCCGCGCACGGCTCGTACAGAACATGATCGCGCACTTTTTTGCGGGTCATTTCGAGCAAGCCGAGTCTTGTCCAACCGACGACCAAGCATTTGGTGCGGTCCTTCTTCAACAATTGCTCCAGTCTGTCGATAATGTACTGCCTGTGCTCTTCTTGTTCCATATCGATGAAATCGACGATGATGATGCCGCCGATATCCCGCAGCCGCACCAGTCTCGCGATTTCCTCCGCCGCCTCCACATTCGCCGCAAACACGGTATCTTCAAGGTCGTGATTGCCGATATATTTGCCGGTATTGACATCGATAACCGTGAGCGCTTCCGTATGGTCCAGAACGAGATACGCGCCGTTATCGAGCCAAATTTTGCGCTGGAACGCCCGGTCGAGCTGTTCCTGTATACGGAAATGTTGAAATATCGGCTCCGCCTCCTTGTAGTAACGAATTCGCGGAACGAGCAGCGGCTCCATATTCCGCAGCAGCGAAACGATTTGCCCGTATATTTCCTTATCGTCGACGAACAACTCTTCCGTTTGAGGCGTAAAAATATCGCGCACTAGCCGCTCCACCATGCTTAGGTCGTGATGAATCTCCAGCGGAGCGGGGCTTGTCTCCGCGCGCTGCTCGATCCGCCGCCATTGCTCGCGCAAATGCGCGAGATCGTCCGCGACCGCATCCCGGCTCGCTCCTTCCGCTACGGTGCGCATGATCAGTCCTTCGCCCGGCTGCCGCAGATGGTCTCCTATTACCTTTAACCTGCCGCGCTCCGTTTCATTCTCGATTTTTTTGGAGACACCGACATAATCCGCATGCGGCATATACACGATCGTGCGGCCGGGCAACGAATAATGCGTCGTCACGCGCGCTCCTTTGCCGCCAAACGGCTCCTTCATCACTTGCACGACCAATTCTTGGCCAACGTCAAGCAAGCTGTCGATCGAAGGTTTCTCCTTCGGCTGCTTTTCCAAATGCGGATGCAATACATCATCAACATATAAAAAGGCGTTTTTCTTCAAGCCGATATCTACAAATGCCGCTTGCATACCAGGCAGCACATTGACGACACGGCCCTTATAAAAACCGCCGACCAATTGCTTTCCTTGAACGCGTTCCACCGCGAATTCGACCAATCGCCCGTCTTCCAACAACGCCATTTGCGTCTTATCCCGTTCGCAGTGAACAACCATTTGCTGCACGGTCTCACCCCAGTCCCAAGCGTAAATTCATAACAGATTAGATTTCCTTTGCAAAATAGGAGTCGATCAAGCGCTGTTCCGGCAAGACCGCAACGATTTTCCCATGACCGTTCATCACGTACACGACATGATACTTCCCCCTCATAAATAGACGCAATACATCCTGCAAAGGTTGCGCTGCATGGACAACAATCGGCACCGCGGCCACGCCGCGCCTAATTTGGGCCGAAGCGAGACGCTCGCGGCCCACCATAAAACGGACGAACCGGTAAGGGATGTTGCGGTAGTCATACCAGTTCGAATACAGCAAAAATAAGCCGATCACCAACAAATTCAACTCGATCTCTCCGTGGCGAAATAAAGGCAAAACCGCATATCCCACAATCAGCCCGCTAAACGCCACGCTCAACCGAAAACTCCATATCATCGTCCGATGATACGGAAACCATAAGCTGAACAGCGAATGAACGATTCGCCCTCCGTCGAGCGGCAATACGGGCAACAAATTGAATAGCGCGATGACCGCGTTCGCCTTGATGAAATAGCTCGTCCACTCGGCATCCCACCAACCAAGGCGGAATGCGGCCCAGCCGACGATGATCATAAGGGCGTTCTGCAAAGGGCCGGCGATGGCGATTGCAATTTCCTCCCAAGCCGAGCCTCGTCCCGATTCGTCCATCACCGCCACGCCGCCGAAAGGCAGCAGCTTGATTTCTTTCACTTCCCATCCGAAGCTTCTGGCCGCCGCCGCGTGACCCAATTCATGAACGAGCACGATCGCGAATAATGTAATCATTTCAATGAAATGACCGGTGAAAATGGAAGCCAGCATGACCATGATAAACAGAGGATGCAGCGAAAACTCGATACCGCCCCATTTAATCAAATGCGATCACATCCGCAGGGTCCACGTAACGCCCGTCCTTTTTCAGGGCAAAATACAACATGGGCGCGGCGCCGCTCGCCTCCCTCGATTCGGACAGCGTCCCGATTTCATGGCCGGCCTGCACCCAGTCGTTTACCTTGACTTCGGCCTCGCCCAGCCTTCCGTACACCGACAAATATTGACCCGCATGCTGAATCGCAACCGTCAATCCAAGCTCCGGATCGCGGGAAACTTGAACGACGCGGCCGGTATCGACGGCTTTCACGGAATAATCATGGTTGGAAGAGGATGAGGCGATTTCGATTCCTTTCAACGTCATCGCAAACGATTGAACGACAGATCCGTCGAGCGGGACGACAAACGCTACCGTCGAATTCGCTTTCTCCGCCCGATTGTCCGTCGTTTGAAATATCGGAATAAACGAAGGCGCTCCGCCGAACGTTTGCTCATACCATGCGGCAATCGCCTGGAAATTCATCTCTTCGGTCAGAGCTTGGGCGATAAACGACTTGGCGGGCCCGGCCCAAGGCTTCTGCACTTGAAACAAGCCCCACACCGCGGCAAAGAGCAACGCGCAAACGGCCAATTTGACGCCAAACGAGCGGATGGCCGA
This sequence comes from Paenibacillus sp. CECT 9249, assembly GCF_918697855.1. NCBI lineage: Bacteria > Bacillati > Bacillota > Bacilli > Caryophanales > Paenibacillaceae > Paenibacillus > Paenibacillus sp. CECT 9249. The sequence continues at coordinate 156,090 of NZ_CAKKLI010000006.1, forward strand.
AGAACCGTTCCTTTCGGGCGTTTCCGGGTCCTCGCCGCCTCCCGCCGCCGGCGGGCTGTTCCATAGCTGGTTGCGCTGCTGCTTCCACACTTGTTCCGGATCCGGTTCGGGCGCATTCGAAAGCGGCAATTCGGATATCGGCCGATGCGCCGAATTCGAACGCGGCGGGAAAGTTTTCTCTTCCTGCCTTTCCGGCTGCGATTCCAATAAACTTCGAATTTTGCGCTGACGGCGTTCCCGGACATTGTCTTTAATGTGCATAAGGACGTTCCCCTTCTACTCTTTTTCCTGTTTGTACATAATTATGACAAGCCCGGCCTGTTTATGAACGCGAAGCGCAAGCAAAAAGCCGGCGCGAATGCGCGCCGGCTTAATCGTTTAGTTCGTATTTGACTTGATGAATTTTAATGCTGAGTACGATTCCGATACAGATCATATTGAGCATTAACGAAGTTCCGCCGTAACTGACGAAAGGCAGCGTAATGCCCGTAATCGGCATTAACCCGATCATCATCCCGATATTTTCGAAGATTTGGAACACGAACATCGAGACGATACCGATAATAATATACGAGCCTCGCCTGTCGTTGCACTGAAAGGCGATCAAAATCATCCTGTATATAAGCAAAAAATAAAGCAGCAGCAAAATGGAAGCGCCTTGGAATCCGAACTCTTCGCCGATGACGACGAAGATGGAGTCCGAATACGGGTACGGGATAAATTTTTTGCTTTTCATTTGGCCTTTCATATATCCGTCCCCGGACAAGCCGCCCGAACCGATCGCGATCATCGCATTTTCGGATTGATGCTTCTCGTCGACGGTCGCGCTCTCCGGATTAATGAACGTATTAATCCGTTGATACCAATGCACTTTATTTTTGCTGTCCAAATAATCTTTAATTTCCGAATTAAAGGTATTAAACAGAAAGATAAACAGCACCATGCCGGCGATAATGACCGCAAGACCGATGAGCACATGGGTATATTTCACGTTGCCGATCCAGAACATGCCGAGCAAGATGAAAACATAAATAATGGCGTTTCCGAGATCCGGCTGCACGAGCACGAGCACAAACGGGACGAAAACGAGCACCCCGATCGGAATGACGTCCCGGCGGAAGCGAAGCGGGTCCCCGTCGCGCCTGCCCATCAAATAAGCGACAGCGATTATAATCGCAATCTTCATCATTTCCGCAGGCTGGAATTGGAGCAATCCGCCAGGCAGTACGAACCAGCCGATCGCTCCGTTCACCTTCGAGCCGAAAAAAAAGACCAGTACGAGGAGCGCGATCCCGAACCCGAATAAGAAAAGCCATCCTTTCAGAAAAATCCGGTAATCGAACATCGTTAAGGCAAAAATGATGACAAACCCGACGCCGTAAAACAAAAGCGTCTTGATGTCGTAATTCGGAAATTTCGGATCGTCAAACGTCGCGCTGCGAACGACGACGAAACTGATAAACATAAATACGATCAGTAATAATATAATGCTCCAATCTATTTTTTTCAGCTTGTTCAGCACTTGCATCAACCCATTCCAAAAAACTTCTTCATCCGGTGGAGCATCCCCGATTTCTGATCAAGCTGCATAAGCGGAACCGTATCGCCCAAAATGCGGCGGGCGATATTCCGGTAGGCGATCGCCGCGCGGGAATCCGGATTCATTACGGTTGGCTCGCCGGAATTCGCGGCTTTGATCACCATCTCGTCGTCCGGCACAATGCCGATCAAGTCGATGGCCAGCACTTGCAATATCTCGTCGATGTCAAGCATATCGCCCGATTTGACCATATTGGAGCGAATCCGGTTGACGACGAGTTTCGGCGCTCCGATATGGGAGTTTTCCAACAAGCCGATGATCCGGTCGGCGTCGCGCACGGCGGCATTCTCCGGCGTCGTGACGACGATAGCGCGATCGGCTCCGGCGATCGCATTTTTGAACCCTTGCTCAATGCCTGCCGGGCAATCGATAATAACGTATTCGAATTCTTTCTTCAATTCCAGTACGATATCTTTCACCTGTTCCGGGGAAATGGCGTTCTTATCTTTCGTTTGCGCGGCGGGCAGCATATAAAGCTCCTCGAAACGCTTATCTTTTACGAGCGCCTGCTGCAGACGGCAGCGGCCGTCCGCCACGTCGCACAGATCGTAAATAATTCGATTTTCCAATCCCATCACGACATCCAAGTTTCGCAGTCCGATATCGGTATCGACCATGCATACTTTCTTTTCAAGCAACGCCAGAGCGGTGCCCAAATTCGCGGATGTCGTCGTTTTTCCCACTCCGCCTTTGCCTGAAGTGATGACTATTGCCTCTCCCATTCGTTCTACACCCCTTTAAAAAGTTGGCTATTGCGACGCAAGCGAGTGATATTCGTAAGTTTGTCGATTTCCATAGCCCCGTCTTTCAAATAAGCGAACTCCATATTCGAGTCGGCGTCGCCCCACTCGTCCGGCGGGCGGCTGATCACGTCGGCAATTCGAAGCTGTGTCGGCGTTAATTGGGAAGCGGCGATAATCGCGTCTTCGTTGCCGTTATACCCGGCATGCGCCATTCCCCGGAGCTTTCCCATAATATAAATGTCGCCCGTACATGTAACGGTTCCCCCCGGATTGACATCGCCGAGAAACAGCAAATGGCCGTCATGATGCATAACTTGTCCGGATCGGACCATTCCCGTCATAATTGTAATACGGTCCCCGGAATCCTCCGCGGGCGCGGCCGCGTCCGACTCGACCGAACGGATCAACAAATTCCCTTTTTGCTTCAAAATATTTATGATCTCTTCACGCTGGTTCTCGGACATTTCACGCGAACCGCATTTCACATCGACATGCATAATCGGCCCGGTTAATATATTTTGATGCGAATGTTCCAGTTTATATTTCAGTTCTTCCAACAATTCGGAAAACTCGCATTGATCGTCCAACAGGAACACCAGGCCGTCTTTGATTCCTTTAATCGTGACGCGATGCTTTGTCCTCATAAACGGCTGTCCCTCCTATCTATTCAATTCGTGCTGACACCGCAAAGTTCCTGCATGCCCGAGAAAATCCGTATGTAGGAAGCGCGTTCGGAGCAGCCGCGGGACTTCACTATTGTTCTTCTTCTTCCGGTTTTTTGCGATCCCCGTCCAAAGCGCGGCGCACAGGAACGTATACGATGAGCGCAAATAAAAGCTGAAGGAACAGACTTGGTATAATATGATGGAGCAGCGCCCAATCATACGGCTGGTGTGTAACGCGAAATAGCGTATAAACGGCGAATACGGCCGTGTCGAACAAACAATTGCCAAGCAAGACGATAAACATCATCCAGCCGAACATAATCCGTTTGCCGCCTGTCAACCGCCCGATCAAATAAGCCGAAATTCCCATGCTGAAAGAATAAACTCCAATCATGTGCCCGTAATAAACGATATCGTGCAATAATCCGAAAATAAGTCCTAAACCGAGTCCAACGTACCGATGCCTGTATACCGCATAAAACAATATAACCGTGAAAACGAAATGAGGAACGATTCTCGTCTGCCATGCGTCGGGGATGATCCACGGCATGACCGTTCCTTCGATCAAAAAGAGTACGATTAACAGAAGGACCAACCATTTGCGCTGCATCGCCGTTACTCCTCTATTTCCGGCACGACGACGAATAATTCCTTCCAATTGCCGAACGTGGCCGCGGGTTTGATCGTTGCCGTATGCGTCAAGCCGAAATCGCCAACCTGGCGCGAAATAACCTCGCCGATAATCATCCCGCGCGGGAAAGCTTCTCCCAGACCGGAAGATACGACGATATCGCCTTTGTCGAGCTTATCCTTCTCCGCGATTTTGGTCATTAGAAATGTGCCGGTTTCTTCATCGTAGCTTTCCACCATTCCGAACGACTCGTTCTCCTTGCCGATGACCGTGGCGGCGATCGCATTCGAATTCGGGTTGCGCTCGTCCAAATCGGTAAGAAGCTTGACGGTTGACGAGAACGGGCTCACCTGGCTGACCGTTCCGACGAGTCCCTCGACGGAAATGACCGCCATATTGTTCTTCACCCCGTTCTTCTCCCCGATATTAATCGTAATCGTCCGATTCAGCGGATCCGGACTCGCGCTGACGACTTGGGCGATTTTATACTCGTATTTGTACATTTTCTTCTGGTTTTCGGTAAAATTGAGCTCGTTTTGCAGCCGTTCGTTTTCCGCTTCGATAAAATTGTATTTCGCTTTATCGCGGATATAATGAGAGACCGCGATTTTCAGCTGTTCATTCTCCTCGTATACCTCACGCATATTGGCGATATCTTCAAACAAGCCCGCTATAAAGCCAGCGGGCTTGTAAAAAATGTTCTGCGCAAACGCTACCGTATCGTTAATAAACTTCTCGGGCCATGACAATTGGTTTCTCTTGCCAAGCGTAAAACCCATAAGAGCGATAAATAAGATTAGCCCCAACAACAAAATGAATAAACGTTTATTCCCCAGTAGCTTAAACAGTTTAAACACCTCTTATCGTTTGGAACGAACGGCCGGACTGCTCTTCGATTTAAACAAATGAATGTTCTCAAGCGCGCGCCCCGTGCCTTTTGCCACGCAATCGAGCGGATCGTCCGCCACGAGCACCGGCATTCCGGTTTCCCGCGCGAGCAATTTGTCCAAATTGCGCAGCAGCGCGCCTCCGCCTGTCAGCACAATGCCGCGGTCCATAATATCTGCGGCAAGCTCCGGAGGACACTTCTCCAACGTCACTTTCACCGCCTCGACGATCGCCGTCACCGTATCGGTTAAAGCGTCCGTAATTTCGTCGGATGTGATGCTAAGCGTTTTCGGCAAGCCGGTTACGAGGTCCCGGCCGCGAATTTCGACCGACTCCACTTGGTCGAGCGGCAGCGCCGATCCGATATCCATCTTTAATTGTTCCGACGTTCTTTCGCCGATCATTAAATTATACGACCGTTTAATGTATTGAATGATCGAATCGTCCATTTCATCTCCGGCCACACGCACCGATCTGCTGGTTACAATGCCGCCGAGCGAGATGACCGCCACTTCCGTCGTACCGCCGCCGATGTCGACGACCATGCTCCCGGTAGGCTCCCATACGGGCAAATCAGCGCCGATCGCCGCAGCGAACGGCTCTTCGATCGTATATGCTTCACGCGCTCCCGCCTGCTTCGTCGCGTCTTCGACCGCCCGCTGTTCTACCGCCGTAATTCCCGAAGGCACGCAAACCATCACATTCGGATGCCGCGGGAAGATGGACCGGTTGTTCTGCGCCTGACGAATAAAATATTTGATCATCGTCGCCGTCGTGTCGAAATCGGCGATAACCCCATCCTTCATCGGGCGGATGGCGCGAATATTGCCCGGCGTCCTGCCGATCATTTTCTTCGCGGATTCTCCGACCGCTTCAATCGTCTTTGTATCTGTACGCAGAGCGACCACGGAAGGCTCTCTTACGACAACTCCTTTTCCTCTTACATAAACAAGCGTATTCGCTGTACCCAAATCGATGCCCAAATCTTTCGTGAAGCTACCAAACATGCTGTTTATCTCCTTTTCCTCTATCAATGTTCCTCATATCTTTTCAATTATATTACATAAGCCCTTGTTCCTTCAAACTGATAAAACTGCCATCTCCGATAATCAGGTGATCGAGCACGTCAATTCCGATAATCTCGCCCGCTTCAACCAACCGCCGGGTTAAACCGATGTCCTCCGCGCTTGGCGTCGGATCGCCGCTCGGATGGTTATGCGCGCATATCACCGAAGCGCTGCTGCATTTGATCGCCGCGCGGAAAATTTCGCGCGGATGCACGATGGAGGCGTTCAAGCTGCCCATAGACAGCGTCTCTTGTGCAATAAGATGGTTTTTCGTATTTAGAAAGAGGCATACGAAATGCTCCTTCTGCAAATAACGCATTTGTTCCGAGAGCAGGTCGGCCGCGTCTTGCGGCTTGCGTATCGTTATCGTCTCGTTGAGACGAGACTGCGCAAGCCTTCGGCCCAGCTCGATTCCGGCTTTCAATTGAATCGCTTTGGCAAGTCCCATTCCTTTCATTTCCGTCATTTCTTCAATGCTTATATCGACTAAATTGCGTAGTCCTCCGATTTGGCGCAGCATGCGTTGTGCCATATGTACGGCGGATTCCCGCCTCGTTCCGGTTCGCAGCAATATTGCAAGCAATTCCGCGTTGCTCAGCGAACTCGCCCCGTACTGCATCAAGCGCTCTCTCGGACGTTCTTCGCGGGGGAGATCGCGCAAAGTATAACTATGCGCTTCCATCCAAAACCCTCTTTTCCCAAAATAGTGCGTTTATAAGACTTCGATGCCGAATGAAGCAAGCATGTCGCTGAGCAGCGACAACGGCAAACCGACGACGTTGAAATAACATCCTTCGATCGATTCCACGATCGTCGCTCCCAAGCCTTGAATCGCGTAAGCCCCCGCTTTGTCGTCAGGCTCTCCGCTTGCGGCGTAGGCTGCGATTTGCCGTTCAGTGAGCGGCTTCATCCGTACATGCGTCATACGGTGGGACGCTTCGGTGCGTCCTGTTCGCATATCGATGCAGGCGACCCCGGTAAATACTTGATGGGATCTTCCTTGCAACCGGCGCAGCATCGACGCCGCATCCTCGCGGTCCTTCGGCTTGCCGAGCACTTCGTCGTCCAGTACGACAACCGTATCGGCGCCGATGACGATCGATTCGTTCGGCGGCGCAAGCCGTTCGCTGACGGCTTGCGCTTTGCGCAATGCCAATTGCTCCACCGTATGCGCGGGCGTCCAGTCGGGAGGCGTCGATTCGTCGACATCGCTTGCCACAATTTCAAATGGCAATCCCAATGAACGAATGAGCTCTTGCCTTCGTGGAGAAGAAGAAGCTAATATTAGCAGATGACTGTTCCAATGGTTCAAACGGATAACTCCTTCGCCAATTTTTTACACCTTTGTCTATTATACTTTGTATTTTGCGACAACACAAACGAAAATCCGACAGCGTACATTAAGCGGTACACTGCCGGATTTTCCGCATTCCCCGGCATTTTGCGGAGGATGACAGGCATGTTTACGTCCCGATCGTCTCCAGGAAAGATTTTTCCAGCATAATATAATCCATCATCGCGGATTGAACTTCCCATAAATGGGTTTCCGACGTTTTTTTGTTATATTCGTTCATCGCAACGACGGCGCTGTTCATCGCTTTCGTCATTTGCGACCATAGTTCCTTCGCTTCGGCCGGCAATCCGCTCTGCGCCTTGCTCTCGAGCTCGGTCCAGCGCTGATGCTCGTTACGGATCGCTTGCAGTTGGGATTCGCTTAACGCCTTCGGTTCCTTCTCCATGAGCCGCGCGATCGCCACATCGTTCAACAATCGAACCATGCCCGCGGACTGCTCGAAATATTGGGACACTTGCTTTGCGTCTCCCGCATAAGTCATTTGGCTTATGGCCGGCAGTTCGACCGTCCGTACGTAAAATTCGATTCCTTGCGCTTTAAATTGCTGGGTAAGCAGCATCGCGTCTTCCCGCGCCACGGCGACGCCGGCGTATACCCTGTTTTTGTCTCCCGTATCGGCGTATGCCGCAAGTCCCTTCTGCTGCAGCTCTTGCTTCGCCTGATTGACGCCCTCTAAGCCGCTGAAGACGCCGTATTGGAGCATATAATAGTTTTGGGCCGGAATGTCGACGGCGACGCTTAGCGGCTGCGTCTGTACGGTTGCGGCTTCCTTCGCCTCGGGATCGGCCTGTTTCACATCCGTCCGGCCGCTTGGCGCAATTGCTGCGCCGGTTTTCACATCGTCGGCGACGAGCTTGTCCAACCCCGGAATTTGCACGTCCCCGTTAAACAGCGATAATACGACGAATCCGAATATGGCGCCTGTCGCGATTGCGCCGGTTACCGATATGAATATTTTGAACCATGAAGGGCTTCCCGGCGTCCGGTAGCTGCCCCCCTTCCACGTTTCGTCCACCTCGACATAGCCCGTCTCGCCATCCCAAACAATCGTGTCCCGTTCTTCTTTCCCGTCTTGTTCCGGCCGCTCTTTCCCGGCAGGAATTTGCGGCATCCGATCGGACTCGCGGATTTCCCGCTCGATCGCATCGAGCTCGTCTTGCGGAGAGCTCCATACACCGTAATCGCTCTTATATTCGTTCAAGGAAACGACTTTCGTCTCGGATTGTTCCTGCATCGCCGCGTTATTCGCAGGCTTGCGGTTCGGCTCGTCAAAGCGGAACGTCATCTTTGCTTTATTCATGCAAATCCCTCTCTTCCATGTCCATTCTTCTATTTTCACTCTATGATAGAGTCGAAGAAATTATGATAGATTTGGGAACGCAAAAATCCCGACATCTTTGCAATCCATGACGTCGGGATTCGTCGGCGCATTAAAACCCTTTGTATTGCGGCTCCTCGTTTTCCAACTGTTGAACGCGGCTTTCCACTTGTTGAACGATTTGCTGCGTCGTTTTCGCCGCATTCTCGAACAGCGTTTTCGCTTCTTGATTTTGCGTGCTCAGCGCAAACGTTTCAAGGTCTGCCTGTGCGCCTTTCAGCGAGGCCAGCGTCGTTTTGACTTGGGATCCAACGGTCATTGATTCACACCTCCTCTCTTCACGTAACGAAACATAATGTAACCGTAATGGCGGCAATTCATACGATGGGTTCGGACAAACCTTACGCGATGCGGATTTCACTTCGATGCACCGCCGCAAGAATAATCTTTGGCGAAAGAGGGTACCTTTTCTATTGACTGCTGGTAGCGGAATTCATCGACATTCATGTACGAAAGGCGAGTGATCAGCATGCCCGAATGGTTAGCGACGGCTCTGCGCACCTTATTGTCCGTTGCGGTGCTATTTACCTTGACGAAGTTATTGGGAAAAAGACAAGTTTCGCAGCTCTCCCTGTTCGAATACATTACCGGCATTACGATCGGGAGCTTGACAGCTTATGTATCAATGGACCTGGAAAAGCATTGGGTACTCGGCATCGTATCGTTGGTCGTATGGGTAGGAGTCTCTTTAGCGATCGAATTTGTTCAATTAAAAAGCAAAAAAATACGCGATTTTGTTGACGGCAAAGGTACCGTTCTCATCAAAGACGGCAAAATCATGGACGACAATATGAAAAAAGAGAGGATTACCAGCGACGAACTGCTCGAACTGTTGCGTAAAAAAAATGCATTTAAAGCGGCGGATGTCGAATTTGCGGTCATGGAGCCAAGCGGAGAACTCAACGTAATGCTGAAGAAAGAGAATCAGCCTCTAACGCCGAAACATCTCGGAATTAAAGTCGGGCCGGAACAAGAGCCGCAAGCCGTTATTATGGACGGCAAAATATTGGACGAACCGCTCGCAACGTTGGGATTGAACCGAAGATGGCTTCATACCGAATTAAAAAAGCTGGGGGTATCGCTCGATAACGTTTTTGTCGGCCAAGTCGACAGTTACGGCCAATTCTATGCCGATTTGTACGACGACCAAATTAAGGTTCCGGAGCCGATGCAAAAAGCTTCGCTCTACGCGACGCTGAAAAAATGCGAAGCGGATCTCGAACTGTACGGATTGTCGACGGACGAAGCGAGCGTGAAAGAGCTATACCGGCAATGTTCGGAGCAAATGCAAGGCGTCATTGAAGATATGAAACCGTTGCTTACACGGTAAGCGGCATCGCGAATACTTAAGGAGGAAATCCAATGTCAAGCAAAAATAAAGATTTAACGCCCGTGCAGCAAGAATATAAAGAACTGGCCAAGCGCAACGAACCTCCGCGTCCGGTGCTCAAAAATTGTTTGCTGGCGTTTCTGTCGGGCGGAACGATCTGCCTGATCGGGCAAGCGATACAGCAGATGTTCATCAAATGGGGCGGGTTTAGCGAGAAGGAAGCGGGCAATCCGACCGTTGCCGTGCTCGTCATTATCTCCGTCATCCTTACCAGCCTAGGGGTGTACGATAAAATTGCGCAGTGGGCGGGCGCCGGCACAGCCGTTCCGGTTACGGGCTTCGCCAATTCGATGGCTTCCGCGGCGATCGAGCATCGCAGCGAAGGGGTTGTGCTCGGCGTGGGCGGCAAAATGTTCAAAATCGCCGGACCCGTTATCGTCTTCGGCACCGTAGCCGCATTTATCGTCGGCATTCTCCACTGGATTTTCAATCCGAATATGGGGGGATAACCAAATGACGTTAAAAGGGCATCAAAGCTGGCGTTTCGAGAATAAACCGAGAATTGTCGGAACGGCTACGGTTGTCGGCCCCTTCGAAGGTCAAGGCCCGCTTGCCGACGATTTCGACATCATCCACGGCGAGTTGATGATGGGGCAAAAAAGTTGGGAAAAAGCGGAGAAGAAATTGATGGAAGAAGCGGCGACGTTGGCGATCGAGAATGCCGGGTTAACGAAAGAGCAAGTCCAATTTTATGTCGGCGGCGACTTGAACAATCAAATCATCAGCAGCAGCTTTAGCGCCAGAACGCTCGGCATTCCTTATCTCGGCGTCTTCGGCGCTTGTTCGACCTCGATGGAAAGCTTGGCCCTCGCTTCGCTTATGGTCAACACAGGTTCGGCGAAATACGCGCTTGCCGGCACTTGCAGCCATAACGCAGGCATCGAAAAACAATTCCGCTATCCGACGGAATACGGCTCGCAGAAGCCTCCGACCGCTCAATTCACTGTAACGGGGGCAGGGGCGGCCGTCGTATCGCTCAAAGGAGAGGGACCGGCCGTAACATCGGCTACGATCGGCCGGGTCGTCGATATGGGAATTAGCGATCCGTTCAATATGGGCGCGGCGATGGCTCCTGCGGCGGTCGACACGATACAAGCGCATTTCAGGGATTTGCAAATCCAACCGGGGCATTACGACTTGATCGTTACCGGAGATCTATCGAAAGTGGGCTATGCGATCGCCTGCGATTTGTTGAAAAAACATAACGTTCCGATGAACCAAACGACGTATCAGGATTGCGGCATGATGATCTACGACTACGAGAAGCAAATGGTGCAGGCGGGGGCGAGCGGATGCGCTTGTTCGGCCGTCGTCACTTACGGCCATCTGATTCGCCGGCTGCTCGCCGGCGAATTGAAGCGAATTCTCGTCGTGGCAACCGGGGCGCTGCTGTCTCCCCTGTCATACCAGCAAGGGGAAACCATTCCTTGCATCGCACATGCGGTGTCCATCGAATATGCGGACGCTTGACTGCATATAAATAGACAAGTATGCAATAGGGAATTCATCCTGCATTTTCGGGACGGGGGCTGATGTTTGTTGCGATCGCTCAAAAGGTGGTTGGCGATCATTGCGGGGAGCTTAATGATCGCGATCGGAATTAATTATTTTCTGATTCCTTTCAGCATTTTGGACGGAGGAATTATCGGAATCGCCTTAATTGCCAAATATTTATGGGGCGCCAAAGTCGGACTGACGATGATCGTATGCAGCATTCCGATTTTTATGCTGGCATGGTTCCGGTACCGTCCTTATTTTTATTTAAGCTTCCCGGGCATGCTCATCTCCTCGCTGTTTACGGATGCGCTCTATCCGTCGCTTTATTACTTTACGTACTATGTGAAACTAAGTCCGTTGATGAGCGCCGCGATCGGCGGCATCTTCATGGGGGGCGGCCTCGGCGTGATGCTTCGTTACGAAACCAGTACCGGGGGGACGGACTTGGTCGCCAAATTTATTGCCGACTATTATTTGGTCAATGTCGGCTTTACGATTTTTATTATCGACGGGATGATCGTCACTTTGGGCGGCATGCTTTTCTCCGCGGAAACGTTTCTGCTGTCCGTCGTTACGATATTCGTCGGCGGAATCGTAACCGGACTATGCTGTTTGAACCGCAATACGCTGCATTCGGGACCGCCTGCCGGACATCGGCGCTTCGGTTGAACAGCGGCGTGAAAACCAACAAAAAAAGGACCGCCCCCTTTCGTTCAACGATGGGGACCGTCCATTTGAATTACTGAAGCTGCTTGCCGTCCATTTGCGCTCTCAGCGTTTTGGCGAGCCCGTCCGCGGCTTTCCAAATATCGCCCGCTCCCATGGTAATCACCAGGTCGCCGGGACGCACGCTGTCGCTCAAATAGCTCAGCACCTCTTCTTTGGTCGGAATATATTTCGTATTTCGATTGCTGTTCTGCACGATCAATTCGACCAATTTGGCGCTATGGACGCCTTCGATCTGCTTTTCTCCCGCGGGGGAGTAGATGTCCGTTATGATGACTTCATCCGCGTCCGCAAAGGCGCGGCTGAATTGATCCAGCAAAAAGAAGGTGCGGGAATAGCGCTGCGGCTGAAATACGGCGACAATCCGTTTGCCCGTCGCCTTCGCCGCTTGGATGGTCGCTTGAATTTCCGTCGGATGATGGGCGTAGTCGTCGATGACCAATATATCGTTCACTTCGCCCAGCACTTGAAATCTGCGCTTTGCGCCGCGAAACAGCTTGATCGCGCCTTGAATCGCATAAAACGGAATGCCCGCCTGCATGCAAGTAATGACCGTAGCCATGGCGTTATACACGTTATGGCGGCCCGGCACGGACAATTCGATCGGACCGAGCGGAACGCCCTGGTAGCAGAACGTGAAATTAACCTTTCTATCGCCCAGAACGACGTCTGTTGCCGTGTAATCCGCTTGCCGGTCGATTCCGTACGTTATATATTCGCCTTTGACCGTAGGAAGCATTTCCTGCAGCGTCTCGTCGTCCGCGCATACGATCGCTTTGCCGCCTTCTTTCACTTGATTCAGAAACCGGACATAGGCCTGCTTCAACTTCGCGAAATCTCCGCCGTAGTTTTCCAGATGATCGGCTTCGATGTTGGTTACGATAGCCAGCGTCGGATGATATTGCAGAAAGGATCCGTCGCTCTCGTCCGCTTCAGCCACGACATAATCGCCTTTCCCCGCTTTCGCGTTTGTGCCGACGTTCATAATTTCTCCCCCGATAATATAGGTCGGATCGTAATTGCATTCCTCCATCACAAGGGCGATCATCGACGAAGTCGTCGTCTTGCCGTGGGCGCCCGCCACAGCGACCCCATTGCGCGAATTCAGCAAACGGGCCAGCATTTGCGAACGATGCAATATCGGGATGCCCTGTTTCTCGGCCTCCACTCTTTCCACATTGTCTCCTGCGAGCGCGGTCGAATAAACGACCAGATCGGCGCCTTGCACGTTGCCCGCCGTATGTCCTATATAAATTTTCGCCCCTTTGGCCGCCAATTTCTCCGTTAAATCTTGCGCGGCTACGTCGGAACCCGTAACCGTATATCCCATTTCCAGCATAACCCGAGCAATGGCGCTCATCCCGTAGCCCCCGATGCCGATAAAATGAACATGTTCTACTGTATTCAACAAAGACTCACCAACCTTTTTCAGAATCGGTCTGATACAAGATATGCGAACGAACATCGGCGATTAAGTATAGCGTTCCGGTTACGACCGCCAAATCTTCGTCGGACGTTATTTCCGTCAACTTTCGCAACGCTTCTTTCCAGTCCGGTTCAACTGTCACGTTCAGATCCGGGCGCGAAATCTCGTCCGCTACGTTCCGGACGATCGCCAGCAAATCTTCGGCCTTCATCTTTTTGCGGAAATCGGGCTCGGTTATGATAAGCGTATCCACTATAGGTAGTATATGCCGTAAAACATCAATATGATTCTTCGTCGACAACATCCCTAGCATCAGATGCAATTTGTTATAACGGTACGTGCTTTGGAGCGCCTTGGCCAGCGTTTCCGCGCCCTCGGGATTATGCGCGCCGTCCACAAGCAGACGCGGCCGCGTCCCGAGCATTTCCAAGCGTCCCGCCCAGGCCGTCTCCGCAAGCGCTTTGTACAAATCGTCGTCTTCCACGATAAGCGCGTAATATTGCCGCAGCACTTCAATCGCCATTAACGCTGCGGCGGCGTTTTTGATCTGATGTTCCCCGTTCATGCGGATGACGACATGATCCAGTTTGCGGAACGGACCGACAAAAGTGAAAACTTGCTCGTTCTCTTGCGAACGGATCGTTTCGAAACGATATTGTTCTTCCGCCAAGTAAAGCGTAGATTTGCGGCTTTGCGCCGTTTCGCGCAGCACGCGGATCGCTTCCGGCTGTTCCGCGCTGCTGACGACCGGCACGCCGGCTTTAATGATTCCCGCTTTCTCGGCCGCGATTTCTTCGATCGTATCGCCCAGCACATCCATATGATCGTGACCGATATTCGTAATGACGGAAATCACGGGAACGACGATGTTCGTTACATCCAGTCTTCCACCAAGACCCGTCTCCCAAACTACATAATCGGGAAAAGTTGCCTTGGCGAAATATAATACGGCAAGAGCCGTCGACACTTCAAACATCGTGGGCGATCCCAATTCGGTAGCGGCCACTTCGTCCACATACGGCTTCAATTCGTTCGTTAGGCGCAGGAGCGTTTCCTCAGGGATATCCTGGCCGTTATATTGAAACCGGTTCGTAAATTTCTCGATGTAAGGCGAGGTGAACGTCCCTACATCGTAGCCGCTCTGGCATAAAATTCGCGTCAAAAAAGCGCATGTCGATCCTTTGCCGTTCGTCCCGGCAACATGAATAAACTTCAATCTGCGATGCGGGTTTCCCATTAAATCCATCAACATTTCTATTCGCGCCAAGCCTGGGCGAATGCCGAACGGTATTAATCCGTTGATCCAACGTACCGCTTCTTCATAGGTTTGAAAAGGGGCTGCCGCGACAGCCCCGTTGATGTCAGCCATTGTTACCCCATCCTTTTCGTCTTGCGGCATTACCCGCGCAATTCTGCGATACGCGCCAACACCTTATCGCGTTTATCCGAATAATCTTTTTGCTTCGCCCTTTCTTCCTCGATCACTTTCGCCGGCGCCTTCGCGACAAATCCGGCGTTCGCCAATTTTTTGTCGACCCGTTCGACTTCGCTGTTCAAATGGGCCAATTCTTTCTCCAGACGGGCGATCTCTTGCTCGATATCGATTAATCCGGACAGCGGCAAATACAGTTCCAACCCAGTGACGACCGCGGTCATCGCTTTATCCGGCGCGGCAACGCCCGGATCGACCTCGAATTTGGACGTGTTGCAGAAACGGCGAACATATTCCGCGTTGCGAGAAATAATGCGGTTCGTTTCCTCGTCCGAAGGTTTGACGATCAATTCGATTTTCTTGCTCATCGGAACGTTAACCTCGGCCCGAATATTGCGTACCGCGCGAATGATATCCATGAGCAGATTCATCTCGCGCACCGCGGAAGGAGCCTCCAGCGCCGCATCGTATACCGGCCATGGAGCGAGCGTAATCGTTTCGCCCTCATGCGGCAAATGCTGCCAAATTTCTTCCGAAATAAACGGCATGAAAGGATGGATCATACGCAGCGTACGGTCGAGCACGTAGGCGAGTACGGATTGCGTTTTCTTCTTCGCATCGGCGTCTTCGCCGTAAAGGCGAAGCTTGGCGAATTCGATATACCAGTCGCATAGATCGTCCCAAATGAAATTATACAACAACCGGCCGGTTTCTCCGAACTCATAGCTGTCGATCAACCGGGTAATGTCGCGCGCCGTCTCGTTCAACCGATGCAAAATCCAGCGGTCGGCCGTACCGAGTTCGCCGCCGATGTCGATTTGGCCGTAAGTGAATCCGTCCAAATTCATTAAGGCGAACCGCGACGCATTCCAAATTTTGTTGGCGAAATTGCGCGCCTGTTCCACCTTTTCAAGGCGGAAACGTAAATCTTGCCCAGGCGTGCTGCTGGTGGAAATCATATAACGCATGGCGTCGGCGCCGTATTTGTCGATCACTTCAAGCGGATCGATGCCGTTGCCGAGCGATTTCGACATTTTGCGGCCTTCGGCGTCGCGCACGAGTCCGTGAATCATGACGTCCTTAAACGGAATCTGTTCCGTGAACTCCAATGCGGTAAAGATCATACGCGCAACCCAGAAATAAATAATATCATATCCGGTCACGAGCACGTTCGTCGGATAATAACGTTTGAAATCGTCCGTTCGGTCCGGCCATCCAAGCGTGGAAAACGGCCATAGCGCCGAACTGAACCACGTATCGAGCACGTCCTCGTCCTGCCTCAGGCTGCTGCCTCCGCATTTGGCGCAAACGGCCGCATCGCCTATAGACACATGCATCTCTCCGCAATCGTTGCAATACCATGCCGGTATTCGGTGCCCCCACCACAATTGGCGGGAGATGCACCAATCGCGCACATTTTCGATCCAATGCAAATAAATTTTCTCAAAACGGTCCGGTATGAAGCGGACTCCTTGCCCGGATTTTTGCGCCTCGATCGCTTTTTGCGCGAGCGGCTTCATTTTGACGAACCATTGCGTGGACAAATAAGGCTCGACGACAGCCCCGCTTCGTTCGCTATGCCCCACTTGATGAAGATGGTCTTCGATTTTGATCAACACGCCTTGCTCTTGCAAATCCTTGACGATTTGCTTGCGGCATTCCGAACGGTCCAGGCCGTTGTATTTGCCGGCATGCTCGTTCATCGTTCCGCTCTCGTCCATTACGGTAATTTGCGGAAGATCATGCCGCAGCCCGACTTCGAAATCGTTCGGATCGTGGGCGGGAGTGATTTTCACAGCGCCGCTTCCGAACTCCTTGTCGACATATTCATCCGCGATCACCGGAATTTCTCTGCCGACGATCGGCAACACGAGCATGCGGCCGATCATATGCTTGTAGCGCTCGTCCTCCGGATGAACGGCAACCGCCGTATCGCCGAGCATCGTCTCCGGACGCGTCGTCGCTACCGTAATCGAACCGCTTCCGTCTTTCAGCGGATATTGCAAATGATACAAATGGCCTTGAACTTCCTTATATTCCACTTCGATGTCCGACAACGCGGTGCGTGCCGCGGGATCCCAGTTAATAATATATTTGCCGCGGTAGATCAATCCTTTTTCGTACAGCTTGACGAACACTTCCCGCACGGCGCGCGACAGCCCTTCGTCGAGCGTAAACCGCTCTCTCGAATAATCGAGCGAGAAGCCCATCTTGGCCCATTGCTCGCGAATCGTGTTCGCATAAAGCTCCTTCCATTGCCATACGTTCTCGAGAAATTTCTCGCGGCCGAGATCGTAGCGGCTTTTTCCTTCCTCGCGCAGCTTCTGCTCCACTTTTGTTTGCGTGGCGATGCCGGCGTGATCGGAACCGGGCAGCCATAACGCGTCATATCCCTGCATCCGTTTCGTGCGGATCAGAATATCCTGTAATGTAAAGTCGAGCGCATGCCCGATATGCAGCATTCCCGTTACGTTCGGCGGCGGAATGACGATCGTATACGTTTCGGCGTCCGGGCGCCGGCCCGCGTTGAAGTATTGTCCCTTCAGCCAATACTCGTACCATTTGCGCTCCGCCGCTTTCGGATCGTACGTCGTCGGCATGGCGGTTGTCGATTGGGTTTGATTCGCTTCTGACATGATAACTACCTCCGTTTTCATCATTGAGCAAGCTTCAAAAAATACAAAAAGCCCCTCGTCTCAAAGGACGAAAGGCTATCTTCCGTGGTACCACCTTTGTTTCGCATGCGAGTAAGGGGCGCAAATCGCCGATGCACGCGACACTCTTACAGATAACGGCTGCGGCCGGTTCGCTTTCGCCTTGCTATTTCAACGCCTTCGATTTTTGCGCGCTGCCGTGGAACAAGGATCGAGCAAACAACTCCGGGGCGACTTCGGCAACTACATCCTGCGGAACTTCACAGCGTACCGGTTCCGCTCTCTGAAGGGTTGATTGCCTACTATTCCCTTTCAACGTTTTTAGCAATAAATCATCTTATATCATAGCTTTCTTTATCCAAGGAGTCAATACAATGTATGAGCAGTATATGAATGATCTATGGCAAATGTTTGTACAAATGCGTGTTCAAAAAGTCAACTTTTCAGCACCGAGAAGGTTGCGAGAACCCGAGGCCCATGCTTCCGAAGCGAGTTTTGCTGCGCAAAACTTTCAGGAGGAGCGGAGTGTAGGCAAAACCTACATGAGCACCTGCAATGTTTCCGGAGGAAACATCCTTCGTAAGCATACGCTCTTCGAGGGTGAACGCAAGATTCGATGTCGAGTCGGCTCCCAGCTTATCTTCGTGATCAAAAGGGGACTTTTTGAACAACCTCTTTAAGGAGTGTCATATCCCATCTTGTCCCATTCATAAACTTTTTATAAGAGGTTGCTGAAAAAGTCGGCTTGCCGGCTTTTTGAACCTTCACTTTAAGGTGGTGGTGAACATGGAACGCTGGTGGTGGAAAATCCGTTATTCGGTGAAAGGCGTTATTTTTCCGTTAATATGCATACAATTCGTAAGAACGCTGCTGCTGCCGACCGGACTGGATGTTTTTATTTTATTCATTCTGTTTCTGATCTATTTGGGCTTTCTCCTCGACATGTACTAATGATCCGCAATATCGGCAAAAAAAAACCTCCTGCCCCGGGTACGCTCACGTACGCAAGGCGGCAGGAGGTTTTTCGCTTCGTTACGGAATATAAATTACTTGTCCTTCCGACAAGTTTTGCTCGTCTAAACGATTGTACAGCATAATTTCGCGCGGGTTCAGATGATATCGGCTCGCGATCATATCGAGCGTTTCTTCCCGCTGGACGATGCACATTTTCACTTTACGGAAAGCGCTTTTCTCATCTTGTTTGCTTAAAAATAAATTTTTCCATTCCAAATCGTCCCCTGAAGAAGCGGATTTGAGCTGCTCCGCTTGAGCTTCCAACTCTTCCACGGCGTTTCGGGTTTCCAACTGTTTTTGCGCATTGCTGGAGTGCAGCAATGTCATCAGTCCGATTTGTTGTTCCGATTCGCCTTGCGGCTCTTTTTTCGCGCTCAGCGCCACTTTCATTTCTTTCTTTTCTTCCGGCGGCGCAGCGGCTTCCACGATCGCTTCGCTCTTCGCATCTTCCTGTTCCGGTTCCCGGATCTCGACAGGTTCCGGCTCGGGTTCCGGAATCGCAGCAAACTCGGCCACTGCGGCTTCCTCCGGCTCCTCGGCATTTCTGCCGGCCTCCTCCGCGATCAAGTCCCTCGGCCATTCCTTGTCCGGTTGAAAGGAATGCGTGTGCAGAACGGGTTCGGGTTCGGGTTCCGCTTCGAATCCGAACTTGATTTGCTCTTCCATACGATCCTCGGTCCGCTGAACGGCTGCGTACGGGTCCGGGAATTCCGCCTGAGACGGCTCTTCTTGCACGAAAGCTTGATCCGAATAGGAGAAAGTTTCGGTTTCCCATTGCGGTTCGAACGAGGGACGTGTCTCCGCGGCAAAGCTCTCGATCGGAGGTTGCGAATGGGGCTGTTCCGCGTGTTCGGATTGTTCTGCCTGTTCCGCCTGATCCGTCTGGGCCGTTTGATGGTATACGGTAAACTCTTCCGGGGCCCATGCGGGCGTTTCGTGCTGGATCATCTCGATTCCTTTGAGCGAAAGCACGCCGGTAATGTTTAATGTTCGGTTAGACAACAAATCGACATCGAAGTTCTCGATTTCAACCGAAATATCTTCCAATTGGTGCACACGATTCATCGGCAGCGTTATTTCCACGGGAATCCAATGTTCCAACGTCTGCGTACTCTTCTCCTCGTCGTTGCCTTTATAAACGGTCGCAAGCAGCAAATTACCGCGCAATGTCGCCTGTTCTCCGAGCGGAACCACCTGAATGTGGGGCACAAGTTCGATCTCTTCGAGTTCCTCGATCCCTACTACATCTTCCGACAGATGCACCCGTTCATAAATGTCAAATCGCAATCCGTAAGATTGATCAAACAATACGGAGTCCTCCCTTCTGCATATCAAACTGGATATTGCCCGTTTTCAGCGACGAGTCGCTTTCGGACGGAGCAACCTCTTATCATCGCTACTATTTATCTATATGCCCGGAAGGGAGGAGCATGCCATCTTTTTTCAATCTTTCAACCGCAATTGCAAAGTACGCAGCGATTCCGGCCATGGCGCGTCGACATGCAACCGTTCGCCGGAGAGCGGATGCGCGAAATGCAATGCTTCTCCGTGCAGCGCTTGCGCGGGATAAAGCTCGGCAGAGCCGCCGTACAGTTCGTCGCCGATAATCGGATGTCCGATATAGCTTGCATGGACGCGTATCTGGTGCGTACGCCCCGTTTCCAGCCGCAGCCGGACAAGCGAAGCGGTGCGGTACGTCTCCAGCACTTCCAGATGCGTCACCGCCTGCGCGCCGGTCCGCGAGACGCGGCGCCGATTGCGATGATGCCGATCTTTGCCGATCGGAGCGTCAATCGTGCGAAGATGGCCGGCGACTTGCCCTTGTACGAATGCGATATAGATCCGCTCCACCGCTTTCAAGCGCATCGCCTCGTCCAGTCGAAGCTGGGCGAATTCGTTCTTGGCATAGAGCACTGGGCCGGTCGTATTCTCGTCAAGCCGGTGGATATGCCGCACTTTCAATTGCTGTCCCGTGCACTCGTAGTACGAAGCGATTGCGTTCGCAAGCGTTCGCCGCTGCTCCGGAACCGCCGGATGAACGAGCATATTCGCCGGCTTGTTGACAACCAGACAAAAATCGTCTTCGTACAGAATGTCCAGCTCATGCCAAAACGGCGGAATCCCATCCGATTCCGCCGGAAACAGCTTATAGCGCGTCCGCGTTCCCGTCGTTTGAATTCCGCCGTTATGCCGCAGTTTATGTAGGAGCCGTTCCGGCAGCGCGATCGTATGCCCCGCGGCCGTTTCGAACCATTCTCCTTTTCTTACGCCGCTCATCGGTTTCATAAGTTTTTCAAAGCGTAATAATGCGCTTCGATCGTAGCATCGATATCTTCCTCGCTATGCGCGGCCGAGACGAACATTCCTTCGTATTGCGACGGAGCGAGGCTTATTCCCGCATCGAGCATGCCCGCGAAGTAAGCGCGGAAACGATTCAAATCCGAAGTTTTCGCCGTATCGTAATTGATGACATGAATATCGGTGAAAAACGGGCAGACCATGGAACCGACGCGGTTGATTGTGCAAGGAACGCCGAGTTCCCGCGCATTGCGTTCGAATCCCAATTGCAATCTTGCCGACAATCGTTCCAAACGTTCGTATACGTCCGGCTGAAGCAATTGCAGCGTCGTATAGCCGGCAACCATCGCGAGCGGATTGCCGCTTAACGTGCCCGCTTGATAAATCGGCCCGGCCGGAGCGATTTGCTCCATGATCTCGCGTTTGCCTCCATAAGCGCCTACCGGCAGCCCGCCGCCGATTACCTTGCCGAGACAGGTCAAATCCGGCGTTATGCCGTACAATCCTTGCGCGCAATGAATATGCACGCGGAACCCTGTCATCACTTCGTCAAAAATAAGCAAGCTGCCGTATCTCGTCGTAATGTCGCGCAATCCGGCAAGGAAGCCGGGCAGCGGCGGCACTACGCCCATATTGCCGGCGATCGGCTCAACGATGACGCAGGCGATTTCCTCGCCGAATCGCTCGAACGCGATCTTGACGGCTTCTATATCGTTATACGGCACCGTAATCGTCTGGGCGGCCACGCTTTCGGGGACGCCGGGGCTATCCGGCAGCCCAAGCGTTGCTACGCCCGAGCCCGCTTTTATAAGCAGGCTGTCCGAGTGTCCGTGATACGAGCCTTCGAATTTGACGATTTTGCTTCGGCCCGTATATCCGCGGGCGAGGCGAATCGCGCTTAACGTCGCCTCCGTGCCTGAGTTTACCATCCTCACGATATCGGCCGAAGGCACCCGCTCGCAGACTAACTTCGCCATCAGCGTCTCCAATTCGGTCGGCGCGCCGAAGCTGGTCCCTTTCGCGGCCGTCCGCTGGATCGCTTCCACGACTTCCGGATGGGCATGTCCCATAATCAACGGGCCCCATGAAGCGATATAATCGATAAATCGGTTGCCGTCAATATCGTAAACATGCGATCCTTCGCCGCGGTCCATATATACCGGCGTTAAGCCGACCGATTTGAAGGCGCGGACAGGAGAGTTAACCCCTCCGGGAATATAGCGCTTCGCTTCGGCAAACGCCGCTTTGGAACGTTCGTCTTTCCGTTTCTGCATACTCATCCTTACCTCCTCCTTGTCCGTCTATTGGTTCAACCATTTCGCCGCGTCTTTCGCGAAATACGTAATGATCACGTCTGCGCCGGCGCGTTTCAAGCCGGTCAGCATTTCGAGCACAACCGCTTCTTCGTCGATCCATCCTTGCAGCGCCGCCGCCTTTACCATGGAATATTCGCCGCTGACGTTATACGCCACGACCGGCAGATCGAACTGATCCTTAAGCATGCGAATAATGTCCATGTAAGCCATGGCCGGCTTAACCATAAGGAAATCCGCGCCCTCCCGCACATCCGATTCCGATTCGCGCAACGCTTCGCGTGCGTTGGCGGGATCCATCTGGTACGATTTCCGATCGCCGAATTGCGGCGCAGAATGAGCCGCTTCGCGAAACGGGCCGTAAAATGCGGACGCGTACTTCACCGAGTAGGACATGATCGGCACATGATCGTAGCCGGCTTCGTCCAATCCGGCGCGTATCGCTTGCACGAAGCCGTCCATCATATTCGACGGCGCGATGATGTCCGCTCCCGCCTTCGCTTGCGAAACGGCCGTCCGAACCAGCAATTCGAGCGAGGCGTCGTTAAGCACTTCGCCGTGCGGCCGGCCGTTGACGTCATGCACATGAACGAGCCCGCAATGACCGTGGTCGGTAAACTGGCACAGGCATGTATCCGCGATGACGAGCAGGTCGGGATACAACGATTTGATGCGGCGCGTCGCCTGTTGTACGATGCCGTTCTCCGCGAAGGCGGACGATCCTTGCGCATCTTTCGATTCGGGCACTCCGAACAACAGAACGGCGGAAATGCCCAATTCGACAATTTCCTTCAACTCTTGATCCATCCGGTCGAGCGACCAATGGTACACTCCGGGCATGGACGGTATTTCTTCTCGAACGCCGCTGCCATCGGTAACGAACAACGGCGCGACGAAATCGTCCACCGTCAGCGTCGTTTCGCGCACCATGCGGCGAATGGCCGCCGTTTGGCGCAAACGGCGATGTCTCACAATCGGAAAGCTCATATCTGTCATTCCTCCTAATGGTTTAGTTCCTTCCTATAGCGCATAACGCTTCCGCAAGCGCCGGCACGGTGGATTCCCTTGCGGTTGCCGTCACTCTCAGCCCGGCTTCCGCCGCCGTCTGCGCCGTAACCGGCCCGATGCAGGCGATGTCGATGCCCGCCAGCAGTTCCGCGGGACGGTCGACGCCCATTCGTCTCAATACGGCAAGCAAATTTTTGACGGTTGAAGAACTTGTAAACGTAATAATATGAATGTCGCGGTTGCGCAACAATTCCAATACTTCCTCGTCGTTCTCGTCCGTGATGACCGTTTCGTACGTTTGCGCTTCTACAGGGAATAGTCCCGCCTCCCGCAGCCGTTCCGGCAACCATGCCCGCGCCAAATCGCCGCGCGGCAGCAATACATGCTGCCCCGGACGCAAGTTTGGGGCGAGAGCGTCGTATATGCCTTCCGCCTGATACCGCTGCGGCAGCTCCTCGATCGTCAAGCCGCGCTCCTCAAGCGCTTCGGCCGTTTTGGGACCGACCGCAACGATTCGCGCTTTGTGCAGCGCCCGGATATCGGCCCTTTGTTCCCGCAAATGGCGGAAAAAATAGTCGACACCGTTAACGCTAGTAAAAATAACCCAATCATATCGATCCAAACGCCCCAACGCCTCTTGCAGCGAACGTCTCGCCTCTTCCCGCGAGGGAGGGCGGGTCGCAATGACCGGATATTCCACCGGCTCGCCGCCCAAATCTTCGATGAGCTGCGCGAGCTCGCTTGCTTGCTCGCGTGCGCGCGTGACAAGCACGCGCTTGCCGAATAGCGGCATACGCTCGTACCATTGCATCTTCTCGCGCTGCAGTACGACATCGCCGACGACGATGACGGCCGGCGGCTGGAAGCGAGCCTCCCTCACCTGATCCGCGATCGTTTCGAGCGTTCCGACGAGCGTCGACTGCTCCGCCCTCGTTCCCCAGCGAATAAGCGCTATGGGCGTATGCGGCGGCCTTCCGTGGCGCATAAGCTGTTCGCTTATATATCCGATTTTGGCGACGCCCATCAGAAACACGAGCGTCCCGGTCGCGTTCGTCACTTTCTCCCAATAAATCGACCGATCCAATTTATCGGGACTTTCATGCCCAGTAATAATCGATAAAGAAGAGGCAAGGTCACGGTGCGTCACCGGAATTCCCGCATAGGCGGGAACGGCGACGGCCGATGTCACTCCCGGGACGATTTCGAAGGGCACGCCATGTTCCGCCAGCAACTCCGCTTCTTCGCCGACCCGGCCGAAGATCGACGGGTCCCCCCCCTTCAGCCGGGTTACCGTCTTCCCTTGCAATGCCAAATCGACAAGCAGCCGGTTAATTTCCTCCTGCTTCATCGTATGCCTGTCCGGCAGCTTGCCCACGTAAATTTTGTCGGCGCCCGGCTTCATATGCTTCAGCAGCCGCGGCGATGCCAACCGGTCATAGACGACGACATCCGCCCGCTCAATACATTGCAGGCCCTTCACAGTAATCAGTTTGGCATCTCCGGGACCTGCGCCGACGAGATAAACTTTCCCCTTATTCATTTCCCGTTATCCCCTCAATTCGGCCAATATGCGATCCGCTCCTTGCGCGATCAATCGGGAGGCCACCTGCTCGCCAAGCTTCTCCGGATCGCCGCCCCGGAGCGTTTCTTTCAGGATGATCCCGCCGTCCGCCGTGCCGACCATTCCCGTCAATTCAAGCGCCGAGTCGGCCGAGTCGCCTACGATCGTCGCATACGCGCCGATAGGCACTTGGCATCCCCCGTTCAGCACGCCGAGAAAGCTTCTTTCCGCCCGTACCGTCCGTTCCGTAACCGGATCGTTCAAGCGATGCAGCAAATCGAGCGCTTCCGTATCATCGCTGCGGCATTCGATGCCGAGCGCGCCTTGTCCGACGGCCGGCAGGCAAATATCTTCCGGCAAATATTGCGTAATGCGCTCCTGCCAGCCCATGCGCAACAGCCCTGCCGCCGCAAGCACGATCGCGTCGAATCCTTCCGTCTCCAGCTTGCGCAGCCGGGAATCGATGTTGCCCCGGATCGACTCGATCTGCAAATCGGGACGGTAATGCTTCAATTGGCTCGCCCGCCGCAAGCTGCTCGTGCCGACCTTTGCCCCCTGCGGCAGGTCCTGGAGCGGTCGTCCGTCTCTGGCGATAAGGCAGTCGCGCGGATCGACGCGCCGCGGCACCGCTCCGTTCGTCAGCCCTTCTTGCCGCTCCCACGGCATATCCTTCATACTATGTACCGCCATATCGATCTCGCCGCTGAGCAGCGCTTGTTCGATTTCTTTCACGAACAATCCTTTGCCTCCGACTTTGGACAACGTAACGTCCAGAATACGATCGCCTTTCGTTACGATTTTGCGAGTCTCAAACCGAAAAGAAAGTCCCGCCTGCTCGCATATCTCTTGCAATCGCTCCACCATTTGCCCCGTTTGCGTAAGCGCCAGGGCGCTTTGCCTTGTACCTACAACGATCGTCCGCATCCTATTCCTCCTGAAAAGCCATAGCTTCATTGTACTGTTTCGTTTACGATATCATTCATCGAGCCGTTCCGCAATCCAGCGCCGCATCTCCGCGTCCGTCCACGGACGATACAGGCCTTCGCGGATTTGGCCAAGCCAATCGATTTGCATAAACGTTCTCGCCAATCGCCTGCGCAGCTGCGCATCGCCCACCGTCCGCCTTGCGACGGTTCGAAACCGCTCCGCAACCGCGATGTACGTCTCGTAATCCGCAGCGTCCCTTTCCTCCAAGTCTTCGCAAATGCGCCGCGCGGCGATCGGGCTCGCGCCTGACGTGGAGACGGAAATGACGAGCTTTCCCCGCCGCATGACGTACGGATTCGTAAAATTGCCGTCGTCCGCCTCGCTGGCGACATTGACGAAAATGCCAGATGCGCGGCTATCCGCCGCAACGGCCCGGTTTACTTCGCCGTCGTCGGTCGCGGCGAACACAAGGGCGGCGCCTGCGACGTCTTTCGATTCGTAACGCTTCGCAATTCCTTGAACGGCTCCTTCTTCGATCCAGCCAATGATCCGCTCAGTGAACCGGGGACTAATGACGACAATATCGGCTTGCGCGGCAAGCAACCCTTCGATTTTCCGTTCCGCCACCGCCCCTCCGCCAACGACGACGCACCGCCGATGCTTGAGCTGCAGCATAACGGGGTACAACGGCGCGCTTTCCGATTTACCGCTCAATTCGCTCACTCTCCCATCCAATGATGAAACGTCGACAACGCGTTAATTCCAACGTTCATCACCATAACCGCATAACAGATAAACGTCCAATAGGCTAATCGATTGCCGGGAAGCCGCAAATAAAACCGTTTCAAAAAGTAAAAAAGATATAAAATAAGTGCCGCCAAGGTCGATAACACTTTCAGGTCGAGCAGCAGCTCCAACCGGCCTGCCGAAAAGACGGAAGCGACGGCTACGACGAGCGACATAATCAATAACGGCGTTCCGATAACGAGCGACAAGTAGCAATAACGGTCGATCTTCTCCAGGCTGGGCAGCCTGCGCACCGGGTCGGACCATTGCTTCCCTTTCAATTTCCGGTGCAGATAGACGTACATTCCGGCGAATATCGTCCCGACCGTTAACGCCGCAAAACTGCAGACGGCCAAAGCGACGTGAAAAACAAGGAAATTTTGTGCGATTTCCCAACTTTCCAGCCTTTCTTCGCCGATCGGCCCGCTGAACAAATTCAAAACTAACATGGCAAACCCTACGATATTGATTAAAAAAACGCTGTAATCGATGCGAAATAAAAGAGTGATCGCCAGCGATACGGTGACGAGCACCCAGGAGAAGGCAAACATAAATTCGAGCCTGGATAATTCAAAAGGCCCCGACTGTCCGAACACCCTCCAGACAAGCAAGGCCGTTTGCAGCACCCATACGAAAGCAAGCAGCCCTGTACCCATCCGCTTCGATCTCGGATTTCTGCCGACGAAGTCCGGGAAAAAAAACAGAAGGCTCAGGGCGTACATATAAATAATGACATCGTATATCCAACTTTGCGAAACCATGCCGGCCACCGCCTAATTCAGCGTTGCCGCCGCCCAGGATAGAGCGCCTTTCGCTTCGGCTGCGGCTCTGTCTTCCCGAACGGCATGCGAAGACGGCGTTTCCTCGCGCATCGAAGATATATGCTTCTCGGCATCCAGCTCCGCTTCGGCGAGCTGCTCTTCCAGCGCGAACAGCTTGACAAACATGTCAAGCGCTTCGTCCGCGTGTTTCTCCGAAGCCATTTCTTTCACTCTTGCGATCGGGTCGCGCATCATCTGGTTCACAATGCTTTTGGTTAGTTTGCGTATCACTTTGACTTGACGCTCGTCCAATTCGGGAAGTTTGTTAAGCAAGCTTTCCATCGTTTCTTCATGGATATGGGCCGACTTCTCCTGCAGCGCGCGAATGAGCGGGCTGACGCCGAGCGTTTTCAGCCATTGCCGGAACGCTTCCATTTCCGCCGCGATCATTGCCTCGATCTTGGCCGATTCTTTGCGGCGTTGTTCGAGATTGCTTTCCACAATGCCTTGCAAATCGTCGATATCGTACAGGAAAACATTCGGTATTTGCGAAATGTTCGGGTCCAGGTCGCGCGGCACCGCGATATCGATCATAAATAGCGGGCGCCCTCTGCGCTTATTCATGGCCGCCTTCACTTCGTCTTGCATTAAAACGAATTGCTCCGATCCTGTCGAGCTGATGACAATGTCCATCTCATGCAATCGCCCCAGCCCTTCGCGGAGGGTGCATGCTTTCCCGCCCAATTTGACCGCAAGCTGTTCCGCGCGCGGCAACGTCCGGTTCGCCACGGTCACTTCCTCGGCTCCGCCGGCGTATAAATGCTTCACGGTCAACTCGCTCATTTTGCCTGCGCCCAAGATGAGTACTTTTTTGCCCGCGAATTTGCCGAAAATCCTTTTCCCCAGCTCGACGGCCGCATAGCTGACCGATACGGCCGCTTCGCCGATGGCCGTCTCCGCGTGCGCGCGCTTCGCCATCGTAATGGCCTGTTTAAACAGCGTATTAAACCAGGCGCCGGTCGTTTGGCTTTGCTGGGCAAGGGCGAGCGCGTTCTTCACCTGTCCCAAAATTTGCGTTTCGCCGATCACCATCGAATCCAAGCCGCTTGCGACGCGAAACAGATGCTCGATCGCTTGTTCGTCCTCGTATATATATAAATGATGAGTGAACTCCCGGCGCGGAATTTGAAACCATTGCTCCATAAAGCTTCGCACGAAATGTCCGCACATATGCAGGCGATCCACAACAACGTACAGTTCCGTCCGATTGCAGGTGGAAACGATGACGCATTCCAGAACGCTCTTCGTTTGTTTCAATTGACGCAATGCTTCGGGCAGCACCTTCTCGGAAAATGCGAACTTCTCCCTCACTTCCAGCGGAGTCGTCCGGTAATTTAATCCGACTACGATAATGTGCATGATTCCTCACCTGCCTCATCGTTTTTTTGTCAGTGATTATTATATCACAGTTCCATGATCCGATTATGATGAATTTTGAAAATATTATGAAAATGAACCGCCATCTCTAGTGTTGGCGGTTCGATTGCCTGTTATACTCCGTTCCTGCGAAGGCTGATGCCGATTTTATTATGGCGAGAGCTGCTCCTCAAGCAATTTCGCAAGATCGGCATCGGTTTTGGTCAGCGTATTGTTCTTCGAGCCGACGACCTGACCGCCCGATGAGAACAACTGCCCGTAAGCGTTCAGCATGTCGCCGAACTGCCGTTGAAACGAAAGCAGCGTCTCCCTCTCCTGATCCGATACCGGCCTGTCTCCGCCGATTTGCAAAGCGGTAATGAACTCGACCATCTTGTTTAACGAAGAGAGCGATTGCAGCCGCCCTCCGCCGACCGTCTTTGCGAGCCGCTCATGGGTGTAAGCCGCCGAGTATACGGCCAATTTCAACGAATCCAATTCTTTCGTAACCCGCGCATGACCGGATTCGTTCAAGGAACTGTTCACGATTCCCATCTGAAACAGCGAAACCTCGTACAACATCCGCTGCGCGTCGGCCTTCTGCACGCCCGGCGTCAAAAAAGCGTAAATTTGATAGGCCGGCCAAACGATAAGCAATACGACGATCACAACGATTAGAGGTTTTCCGCGCCGATGTCCCCTGCTCATTCCTTCTCCTCCCCCCTATGCTTCTCTTCTAACATTTTATGGGGGTTGGACAAAACAAATGACCATGGATCGTCCATGGCCATTCATTCATCAATTGTATTTGTCGTTCAATTACACGAGTTCCGCTTGTTTCATGGCCGGTTCTTCAACCTTTAATTCGCCTAAGCCGCGAACAAGCTTTTTCGCATACGTTTTTTCCGGTTTTAATACGGACACCAGGTAGTCAATCGCTAATTGCGGGTCTACCGTCTCGCCGCACGTATAGCAGTCGATCGCAGCAAAACCTCTTTCAGGATAAGTGTGGATGGAGAGATGACTCTCTGACAACAAAACAAGGACCGTTGCACCTTGCGGTTCGAATTGCTTCGATTGCACAGACAATACGGTCGCGCCGCACGCCTCGGCAGCTTCCACCAATTGCGCTTCTAATAATTCAGCATTGTTCAATAATCCAAAATCGACGCCCCAAGTATCAACAGCAACGTGTCTTCCGAAAGTTGAGTATTCCATCTTTCGGTTCCCCCTTCCTAGGAATAAAATGTTTGAAAAAATTTCATCCGCTAGGACCTACGTCATTCACTTCTCGAGGGAATAATCTCTCGCAACATTCAATGTCCTGAGTGAATCCTGGTTCCTAATATTTTGTTCAACGAAACTAAAAATAACATCTATTGCCCGGAAATGCAATAGTTTTTTTTGGGAAAGCAGAAATGAAATCGAAAATTGCCGGACTCGTATACAACATATGGCGAATTCTATACATTTGTGCATAGCCTAATACGTTGTTTCACTTCGCCAAGCTTTCCGCTTATAAAAAACCTGCCGCTTAAAGTCGCGGCAGGTTGAAGGCTGGATAGGAAAACGCGTTTATCAAAATGATGCCCATTATGCTTCGAGAATAAACAAGCGCTTCGTATAATCTTTCAGCTTCCGGTCGATCTGCGCCACTTGCTCCGGATTGTCGGCAAGATTGCGTAAATCGAGCAACGCGTCAACTTCAGACTGGGTACGCTCAATCTCTTGCTCGACTTGCAATTGATCGAACATCCTCTGCAACTGCCCGGCGGTATCCCGAAGTTCGAACACGGTTTTATCCCGTCCGGCGGCATGCTCGATAATTTTGTTGACAGCCCCTTTGGCATAACGGTATTCCATCGTATAGGCCGAGTAGATCCGGTTCACGATAGCGTCGCCCTTAAATGCGGCGACCGTTTTGCGCATGACATCCGTCAACTTAGGGTTTACCAAGCGGCAAGACATTTCACAGACATATTGTCCGTCCTTTCTTGCAAACGGCAAATGCAACTCCTCTCCTGTACCATCCTCAAGAACGATGTCCTGATTTCCGTTGTCCAGCACCTTCACTTGAAGCTGAACATGTTGTTTCGCAAAACTTTGCAAAAAATCGGTCATTTGAGCTTCCGTTAACTGCAAACTGGCTTTGACATATTCTGTGGCTAACCGCTGAGCCATAAAAATCTCCTCAATTCTTTAATTTCCACCTGTTGATTTTAAACCTTAACTTTATTATACTATATAACTTTATATTATTCCTCCCGGCTTTTTTATGATTTTTCTCCATTTTTCATAAAAAATCGGATTTATGGCGCAAGAAACGCAACTTTTTCTTGCCATACTCGCATTTCGATATCAATTTTCCGCATTCCCTGCCTCATTTTCCTCTCCGGCATAACGTCCGACGATCTCCCAAAGCTCGTCCCGGCCGATGCCTAGCTCGGACGAAAATAAGACGAAAGGCTCTTGCGGATCGAGCCCGAAAGCCTCTTTAATGACTTTCGTATGCTTCGGCCATTGATTGCGCGATATTTTATCCGCTTTTGTCGCCACGACGCATGTAGGCACTTCATAATGAGCGAGCCATTCACGCATCATGACGTCGTCCTTGGACGGCGCGTGGCGCACATCGACGATGAGCAGCACCAGCTTCAGCGGTTCGCGTTCCAGCAAATACCGCTCGATCATTTTGCCCCATTCCTGGCGCAAACTTTTGGAGACTTTGGCAAATCCGTATCCGGGGAAATCGACGAAATACAGTTCCCCGTTAATGCGGTAATAATTCAAATGCTGCGTTTTTCCGGGCTGGCCGCTCGTTCGCGCCAAATTTTTACGATTGATCATCCGGTTGATGAGCGACGATTTCCCGACATTAGAACGCCCTGCCAGAGCGATTTCCGGCAAGGCATCTTCAGGATATTGGTCAGGCCCGACGGCGCTGATCACGAATTCAGCTTGATTTATTTTCATACTCGGTTAACCCTTTCCCGTACGCGAATTCCGTCAAAGGTCGCCGGCGGAGGCGTAAGGCCGAAACGGCCTCTTAATGCGTCTCTACCGGCTTGACAAGCGCATGATCCAGCACTTGATCCATATGGGAAGCAAGCACAAACGTCAGATCGTTTCGGACGCTTTCCGGAATATCGCGCAAATCGCGTTCGTTGTCTTTCGGACATAATATTTTGGTAATGCCTGCGCGATGCGCGGCGAGCGCCTTCTCTTTCAACCCGCCGATCGGCAGTACCCGGCCGCGCAGCGTAATTTCGCCGGTCATCGCGACTTCCTTCGAAACGTAACGGTTCGTGAGGGCGGAGACGAGCGCGGTCGCAATCGTTATGCCCGCGGAAGGTCCGTCTTTCGGAATGGCGCCTTCCGGCACATGAATATGAATATCGTTCTTCTCGTGAAAATCGGGCGCGATGCCAAGTTCCGCCGCTTTGGAACGGGTATAGCTGAATGCGGCCTGCGCCGATTCTTTCATTACGTCGCCGAGTTTGCCCGTGAGCGTCAGCTTGCCGCTTCCCGGCACAACGGTTACCTCCACAGCCAGCGTATCGCCCCCTACTTCGGTCCACGCAAGTCCCGTTACGGTTCCGATCTGGTCTTCGCTTTCCGCCAAACCGTATCTGTATTTCGCGATGCCTAAATAATCTTTCAGCTCTTCCGGAGCGATCGAGATGCTATCGCCGCCCCCGACCACGATTTGTTTGGCCACTTTGCGGCATAAAGACGCCACCTGCTGCTCCAAATTGCGCACGCCGGATTCCCGCGTATATTCGCGAATGATTCGAAGGAGCGTATCTTCGCCGACTTCCAGCTGATCCGGCTCCAAACCGTGTTCTTTCTTCTGCTTCGGCAACAAATAGCGCGAAGCGATTTGCAGCTTCTCCAGCTCGGTATACCCCGGAATATAGAGCATCTCCATCCGGTCCAGCAGCGGGCGGGGAATATTATGCACCGCATTGGCCGTCGTGACGAACATGACACGGGACAGGTCGAACGGAAGCTCGATAAAATGATCGCTAAAAGTGCCGTTTTGTTCGGGATCCAATACTTCGAGCAACGCAGCCGAAGGATCCCCGCGGAAATCGGACGCCATCTTGTCGATTTCATCAAGCAGAAACACCGGATTGAGCGTTCCTGCCGTCTTCATTCCTTGAATGATTCGGCCCGGCATTGCGCCGACGTATGTGCGGCGATGGCCGCGAATTTCCGCTTCGTCGCGGACGCCGCCGAGCGATATGCGCACGAACTCTCTTCCGAGCGATCTGGCAATCGAACGGGCGAGCGACGTTTTGCCGACACCCGGAGGCCCGACAAGGCATAGAATCGGCCCTTTCAGCTTCTTGACCAGCTTCTGGACGGCGAGATATTCCAGAACGCGTTCCTTCGGTTTCTCAAGCCCGTAATGATCCTCATTCAGAATGTTCTCCGCCTTTTGAATATCCAGGTCGTCTTCGGTTTGCTCGGACCACGGCAAGGCGAGCAGCCAATCGATATAGTTGCGGATGACGCCGCTCTCCGCCGACGTGGCCGGCGTTTTTTCCAGCCGGTCGATTTCTTTCGTTATTTTCTCGCGCACCTTCTCCGGCACGTTCTTGTCTTCCAATTGGCCGCGCAATTCTTCGATTTCGCCGGTGCGTCCTTCTTTTTCGCCCAGCTCTTTTTGGATCGCCTTCATCTGTTCGCGCAAGTAGTACTCTTTTTGCGTCTTTTCCATCTGCTTTTTGACGCGTTGGCTAATTTTCCGTTCCAACTCGAGCACTTCGCGTTCGTTGTTCAAAATGTCAAGCAGCTTCTCCAGCCGTTTCGTCACATCGATCGTTTCGAGAATTTCCTGCTTGTCTTTTATTTTGAGAGAGAGATGGCTCGTAATGACATCGGCCAATCGCCCCGGTTCATCAATGTCCGCAACGGCGGCCAGCGTCTCCGGGGTCACCTTCTTCGACAGGCTAATATAATACTCGAACTGATTCAATACGGTGCGCATCAGCGCATCGGTCTCCGGATCGCTCGTCTCCTGTTCGGGAAGTTCCTTGGCGATCACTTCGTAAAATTCTTCGTTTGCCGTATAATCCAATACTTCCGCGCGGACGACTCCTTCGATCAGTACCCGGATCGTTCCGTTCGGCAGCTTCAGCATTTGACGCACTTTGGCCACCGTTCCGAACCGGAAAATATCGTCTTGCCCCGGATCTTCGATGTTCACTTCGGATTGGGAGCAAAGAAGGATCAGGTTATCTTCAACCATCGCTTTTTCCAAAGCCTTGACCGATTTATCCCGCCCTACGTCCAAATGCAGCACCATGCTCGGATAAACTAGCAGTCCCCTTAAAGGCAGCAAAGGGAATCGGCGGCCTTTCGCTTGTTTTGGCCCCATACTTCGGCACCTCCAGTGGCTCGCAATAAGATGTTTCTAACATTTTATCAAATGTTTCAATAAAAAACCAACTATGGGGTATCATGCGCCCTACATGCCGGATTCCGCGTTCCGCGCCTGCTCCGCCGAATCCGCGTGCAGCAGCGGCAACGGCGAACCTGCGAATCGTTCCTTGTCCTTCGGCACATGGCATAACAATTGTTCCGCAACGCTGCCGAACACATGGCGGAACACTTCATCGATCGTCTCTACGGGAATGACTTGCAAGTCGCCCAAATCGGCGAATATTTCCTGCCAGTTCTCCTTCGGTATGATCACCTTCGTCGCGCCCGATTGAAACGCCGCTTCGACCTTGGCGATAATGCCGCCGACCGGCTTCACTTTGCCGTGAATGCTCGCTTCGCCCGTCATCGCCGTTTCGTTGTCCACCGGCAGCTGGGTCATCGCGGAAGCGATCGCCGTGGCCATGGCGATGCCCGCGGAGGGGCCGTCAATCGGCGTCCCGCCGGGGAAATTAATATGAAGATCGTAGCTGTACGGATCCAGGCCAATCGTGCGCAGGACCGTCAGCACATTTTCCACGGAGCCTTTCGCCATGCTTTTTCTCCGCAAGGTGCGGGAACCTCCGCCTAATTCCTCTTCGTCGACCACGCCCGTAATATTATATTTCCCTTGGCCCGGCTTGACGCGAATCGCCGTCACTTCGATCTCAAGCAGCGTGCCCATATTCGGACCGTATACGGCTAGTCCGTTGACGAAGCCGACGCGCGGCTCGGACGGCACTTTGCGATCCGGGCGGGGCGGAATTTGGCTGCTGTTGACGACCCATTCGATGTCGGCCGCTTGAATCGTATCCCGTTTCTCGGATAACGCCAAGCCTGCGGCCAACTGAATGACGTTGACCGCCTCCCGTCCGTTCGTCGCGTAGCGCTTGACCACTTCCACCGCTTCGGGACACGGAGGAAAGCCGATTTTCCTTACGGCGTCCGTTGCGATCAAGCCGATCTCTTCGGCAAGCAGCGGCCGAAAGTAAATTTCCATGCAACGGGATCGAAGGGCGGGCGAAATTTCTTGCGGCAAGCGCGTTGTCGCCCCGACCAGCCGGAAATCGGCCGGCAATCCGTTCTGGAAAATATCGTGAATGTAAACGGGAATATTCGTATCTTCGGAGTTGTAATAGGCGCTTTCCAAAAAAACCTTGCGGTCTTCCAGCACCTTTAATAATTTATTCATTTGGACGGGATGCAATTCCCCGATTTCGTCGATAAATAAAATGCCGCCATGCGCTTTCGTAACGGCGCCCGGTTTCGGCTGCGGTATGCCCGCTACGCCCATCGCTCCCGCGCCTTGATAGATCGGATCGTGAACAGAACCGATTAACGGGTCGGCGATGCCCCGCTCGTCAAAACGCGCCGTGGTCGCGTCGATTTCCGTGAATTTGGACTCGGACGTGAACGGGGAATTCGGATTTTTCTTCGCTTCCTCCAGTACGACCCGCGCTGCCGCCGTTTTGCCGACGCCCGGGGGGCCGTATATGATGACATGCTGCGGATTGGCGCTGCATAGCGCCGCCTTCAACGCGCGCAGACCGTCCTTCTGGCCGACGATATCCTGCATCGTATTCGGCCGGGTTTTCTCCGCCAGCGGTTTCGTCAATGAAATCGAGCGCATTTTGCGCAATTTGTCCATTTCTTTGCGCGATTCCCGGTCCACGGCCGTTCTGTTCGTTTTCTGCGAACGCAGTAAATTCCAGAAATACAGACCGATTACGATGGCAAAAAACACTTGAATCAACATTAAAACGATACTTAAATTCATCCCGCTATTCCTCCTCGACGCCGGTTTTTCCCGCAGAACGCAAAAAAAACCGGCAAAAGTCTAATACGTGGTAGTATTGCCTTTTACCGGTTGCGATAACCGTGAGGGACGAATATTTTCGCGTTTTTGGCGGGAAAGCCCGCACTCAATGCTTGCGTCCGGGGATTACGCCCGTTTTTTCGTATACTTCGACGATCCGGTCGATCTCTTGTTTAAGCGCGTCTAGCAATTCCGCCTCCGGTACTTTGCGCACGATTTCGCCGTGCCGGAACAGCAGCCCTTCGCCGCGCGCGCCTGCGATGCCGATATCCGCTTCGCGCGCTTCCCCCGGCCCGTTGACGGCGCAGCCTAATACCGACACCTTGATCGGGGCCTTCACGTTCGCAATGTACGCTTCCACCTCATTGGCGAGCGAGAACAGATCGATGTCAAGCCGTCCGCAAGTCGGGCAAGAAACGAGCGTAGCCGCATTGGAAATCAGCCCGAACGTTTTGAGCAGTTCCCGCGCCACTTTCACTTCTTCTACCGGATCGGCGCTTAACGAGATCCGAATCGTCGAGCCGATGCCCATCGAAAGGAGCGCCCCCAAGCCGGCAGAGCTTTTGACCGTTCCGGAGAACAGCGTACCCGCCTCTGTAATGCCCAAATGCAGCGGATAGTTGAATTTGGCGGCCGCCATCGAATAAGCCTTGATTGCCATCGGCACGTCGGACGCTTTCAACGACACGATAATATCGTGAAAATCCAGTTCCTCCAAAATGCCGATATGGAACAACGCGCTTTCCACCATCGCCTCTGCCGTAGGATAACCGTATTTCTCGATCAAATGATGTTCGAGCGATCCCGCATTGACGCCGATGCGAATCGGAATGCCGCGCTCTTTGCACGCCTTGACGACGGCTTCGACTCTGTCGCGCCGCCCGATATTGCCGGGATTGATGCGTACTTTATCGATGCCGTTCTCGATTGCCGCCAATGCCAATCGGTAATCGAAATGGATGTCGGCCACAAGCGGAATATGGATCTGCTTCTTGATCTCCTTGATCGCCGCGGCGGCGTCCTGGTTATTTACCGTGACCCTGACAATTTGGCAGCCGGCTTCCTCCAAACGCAAAATTTCCTCCACCGTCGCCTTTACATCCGCCGTTTTGGTCGTACACATGCTTTGAATGATGACCTCGTCGCTGCCGCCAATCGTTACGTTGCCTACTTTAACTGGTCTTGTATCTTTCCTCAGGTACATAGATTTTCCTCTCCCGTGAACGCCAAAGCTCCACCCCTCCAACCGATGCAGCGGCGGGAAGCCGCATCTCGGCATAGAGATCGGGTGGAGTGATTGACAGATACTTTTATTTTAGGCGCCGCCTCGATCAGGCGCTCTCTTCTTTTTTCTTGCTTTTTTTGGTCATCAATTCCGGAACGATTTTGTCTTTGACGACTTTTTCCGTAATGACGCAGCTGGTCACATCTTCGCGGGAAGGCACTTCGTACATGACGTCTAGCATAATGCCTTCGATTATCGAACGCAATCCGCGGGCGCCCGTGTTCCGATTGATCGCTTCCTTCGCGATCGCTTCCAGCGCCTCCATATCGAATTCCAGCTTCACGTTGTCCATTTCAAGCAGTTTCTGGTACTGCTTCACAAGCGCGTTCTTCGGCTCGGACAAAATGCGGACCAACGTCTTCTCGTCGAGCGGCTCCAGTGTCGAAATGATCGGCAAGCGGCCGACGAATTCGGGAATCAATCCGAATTTGAGCAAATCTTCCGGCAGCACCATCGACAAATATTCGCCCGGCTTCAATTCCTTATGGCTGTCGCCTGCAGCGTTGAAGCCGATCACTTTTTTGCCGATCCGGCGTTTAATCAATTGCTCGAGGCCGTCGAAAGCCCCGCCGCAAATGAACAAAATATTCGTCGTATCGATCTGGATGAATTCCTGATGCGGATGCTTCCGCCCGCCTTGCGGCGGCACCGATGCGACCGTCCCTTCCAATATTTTGAGCAGCGCTTGCTGCACGCCTTCGCCCGACACGTCGCGCGTAATCGAAGGGTTCTCCGATTTGCGCGCCACTTTATCGATTTCATCGATGTAGATGATGCCGCGTTCCGCCTTCTCCACATCGTAATCGGCAGCCTGAATCAGCTTCAGCAAAATATTCTCGACGTCCTCGCCGACATAGCCCGCTTCGGTGAGCGAGGTGGCGTCGGCGATGGCGAACGGCACGTTCAAAATTTTGGCCATCGTTTGCGCGAGCAATGTTTTCCCCGAACCGGTCGGTCCGACAAGCAAAATATTGCTCTTCTGAAGTTCGACGTCTTCGATCTTGCTCTGCGAGTTGATCCGTTTATAATGATTGTACATCGCTACGGAAAGCGATTTTTTCGCTTGGTCTTGCCCGATCACGTATTGATCCAGAATATTGCGGATTTCTTTCGGTTTCGGAATATCCTTCAGATCGAGATCCTCGTCGTGCCCGAGTTCTTCCTCCACGATTTCCGTGCAAAGCTCTATGCATTCGTCGCAAATATATACGCCGGGTCCTGCGACCAGCTTGCGCACCTGCTCCTGCGATTTGCCGCAGAAGGAGCATTTTAATTGCCCTTTTTCATCATTGAATTTAAACATTCGTATCACCCCTTATTCATAATGGGACGAGTGAGAATTTCGTCGACCAAGCCGTAAGCTTTCGCTTCTTCCGCACTCATGAAATTGTCACGATCCGTATCGCGTTCTATTTTCTCAAGGGGCTGTCCCGTACAATCCACGTAGATTTGGTTCAGCTTCTGTTTTGTTTTCAGAATCCAGTCGGCATGAATTTTAATATCGGCCGCCTGCCCGCGTACGCCGCCCAAAGGCTGATGGATCATCACTTCGCTGTTCGGCAGCACGTATCGTTTGCCTTTCGCGCCGGCCGTAAGCAACAAGGAACCCATACTGGCCGCCATTCCTACACAAATGGTCGACACGTCCGATTTAATGAAACGCATCGTATCTAAAATGCCAAGCCCCGCCGTAACCGACCCGCCAGGTGAATTGATATACAAGCTGATGTCTTTCTCCGGATCTTCCGCGTCTAGAAACAACAATTGCGCAATCACGAGATTGGCAACATCGTCATCAATCGCGCTCCCCAAAAAAATGATACGGTCCTTCAGCAATCTTGAATATATATCATATGACCGTTCACCGCGATTTGTCTGTTCTACAACCATAGGTACCAGATTCATGCAACCAACCTCTTTTCTTTATAAGCTGTTTCATCCTATTTTAACACGTTCCGATTGCCATGTCATTTTTCCAAGTGGTACAGTTTATGAAGCATGGAAACGGAAATAGAATTCGAAATGCGCGTCAATCTTATGCCACACGGGGAGATGCAATGGATATACGAAGGAAAAAATAAGGCACGCAGCTAATATACGTGCCTTATGGGAAGCCGGTTACTTTTTAATTTTTGCTGTTGTCAACGAGGAACTTGATCGTTTTGCGCAGCGAAACTTCTTCCTTCAAGCTGTCAAGCGAGCCGTTAGCGGCCAAAATATTGCGGATTTCGTCCACCGAACGTTTATACATCTCGGCCATTTTTTCAAGCTCTTCATTGATATCTTCTTCGGTTACTTCGATATTTTCGTCTTTCGCAATTTGTTCGAGCACCAAGTTGTTGCGAACGCGTTTTTCCGCATCGGCGCGCATTTGGTTCTTCATATCGTCCTGAGATTGACCCGAGAAGCTCAGGAACATGTCCAAATTCATTCCCTGCGAACGAAGGCGGTTGTCGAAATCGCGCATCATATGATCCGTTTCCGTCTCGATCATCGCTTCCGGAATATCGATTTCAGCCGCTTCGGCTACTTTTTCGACGATT
Organism: Paenibacillus sp. CECT 9249; assembly: GCF_918697855.1. Lineage (NCBI taxonomy): Bacteria > Bacillati > Bacillota > Bacilli > Caryophanales > Paenibacillaceae > Paenibacillus > Paenibacillus sp. CECT 9249. The sequence goes on from NZ_CAKKLI010000006.1 coordinate 195,693, forward strand.
TCCGCTTCGCGGGCCGCTTCATTTTCTTTTTCTTTGCGTTCTTTCATTTGTTTCGTTAAATCTTGCTTGTACTCTTCCAATGTATCGAATTCGCTCACATCTTTGGCAAACTCGTCGTCGAGAGCCGGAAGCTGCTTGCGTTTGATTTCATGAACTTTTACCTTGAATACCGCAGCTTTGCCGGCCAATTCTTCGGCATGGTAGTTCTCAGGGAACGTTACTTCGACGTCTTTAAAGTCGCCGGTGCCCAAGCCGATCAATTGATCTTCAAACCCTGGAATAAAGCTGTTCGATCCCAATTCCAGCGAATAACGTTCAGCCGTCCCTCCTTCGAACTTCTCGCCGTCGACGGAGCCTTCGAAATCGATCACAACCGTATCGCCGGATTTCGCGGTATCTTCGTCAATGACGGTCAATTCCGCATGGCGCTGCTGCAAGCGTTCCAGTTCGGCGTTCACTTCTTCTTCGGTTACTTCGGCATCCTTCGCAGGAACTTCGATTCCTTTGTATTCCCCAAGTTTCACTTCCGGTTTGACCGTGACTTTCGCTTTGAAGATAAAGCTTTGGCCTTTCCCGAATTGCTCGACATCGACTTCGGGACGATCTACCGGCTCGATTTTCGTTTCTTGCACCGCTTCGGTATACGCTCCAGGAAGCAAAATATCGATCGCGTCTTGGTACAAGCTCTCAACGCCATATCTTGCTTCGAAAATCGGACGAGGCACTTTCCCTTTGCGGAATCCTGGCACGTTTACTTTTTTGACGACTTTTTTGAAAGCCTTGTCCAAAGCGTCGGCAACGCGGTCCGCATCGACTTCGACCTCAAGTACCCCAACGTTCTTCTCTATTTTTTCCCAACTTGCTTTCATTTTATGCATTCCCCTCCAAATAATTAACGTGGGTTCATGCGTATGAATCTTGCGAACATGATCTCATAGCACGATCCAACAATAGTAAACACGATGTATGATTTTATCCGGCTCTCGCACGGAGCGAAAAAAATCGTTCCAAACAACCATTACATTATATACAACATGGCATGTTTTTTCAATCCCGTCAACCGGATTTAGAAAAAAACGTTATCATGCCGGGTCAATCCCCCCCTCCCGGCGTCGTACTCTTCATAAAATCATGCATATGCCTGTAGGCCTGTTCAAAACGAAAACGCAGTTCGTCCGTAATGCCGTAAGCTTCGAGAACGGCTTCCCGCTCGGAACGATCCCCGCCGGATAAAGAATCGTTCATCGCTTGATGCAGCGCGGCGGCCCAAATGTCGATCGAGCGATCGTCATCGTCGAGCATGGTCTCATATACTGCAGTGCCGTACGCCCCCATCGCGAATTGTTCCCACAATTCCTCCGCAAGCAAAGATACGGTAGGATCGTTGATTTCGGTTTGCAGCCTCACCCTCTCCGGCACCGTCAAGATCGACGGGGGAAATTCTTCGAAACGAACGGGAACGGCCTCGATTTCGAGCTTGACCAGCTCCTCCCCCCGATGAAATTCCACGACGCCGGAAGCCCTCCGCTTCTTAAGCGTTTGCAGGATGTGGAACTGTTGCAGCGGATGCAGCTTTTCCGTCTTCAACCACCGCTTCAGCGTATCGTCGATTTGCGGATGGTCGAAATATGTCAACTGTTCGAGCGCCAGCAGTTTCTGAGCGGTTAACGGGCCGCTCGTGACCGATTCCAACGTTTTGGCGACATAATCGCTGTCGCGTTCGATCTTCTCCTGTATATGCCGCTTCATCAGTTCGGCTTCGCCGGCTTCGTCCTCTTCGTCGCTTTCCACAGGCGGCGCAGCCGCATCCGGGAACTCGGCCCGCATCCATTCGAGCAATGCGGTCCATTCATCCTTGTACCGCTCGCTCTCGCCTTGGCAACGCAGCAAAAATTCGAGCAATTCCATCGCTTCCCCGTAACGTTCCGTTTCCAAACAGCGCGTCAGCCGGATTTGGTAATAATCGAGCGTCTTCGGAAATAAAATGATATTGTCCTTTTGAGGTACAGAAGGTTTTGTAATAGGTACACCAACTTTCGTCTGCTCACGTATGCCGCAATTAATTACAGATTATAACCAGTTGAAGGTTCCGACGCAACGCCGCCCGGAATCAAAAAGTTTCTAAAAAAAAGTTGTTGATTTTCTATTTTCCCTATGATATTATAATTCATGTTTCGTCAAAAAAATATTTTCTCTTGTCCCAGTAGCTCAGCTGGATAGAGCAACGGCCTTCTAAGCCGTCGGTCGGGGGTTCGAATCCCTCCTGGGACGCCAGTTTTTATTTAGTATAAAATGTACATACAGCCCGGATCGTTGCTATGAACGATTCGGGCTTTTTCATTTGTTATGGATCGATTCCCGGCCCCGTTTGGGCGTCCATTGGAAAATGTCCAACGAAAATGGCGGATTTATAGATTCTGCCAAGATTCCGTTGGAAAACCTCCAATGGATTTCCGCAATTTCCCCTATTCAACCCCATTTTGGGAATCGTCTATTGGATGAAATCCAATGAAAGGACGTTATGCCGGGGAAAAACGGTGAAAATATTGGACAAAATCCAACGGCAATGATCGATGACAGCTTCCGTCCTATGCCGCGGTCGCTCTCGGCGCAATTTAGCCGGCAAAGGAAACGCTGCCTACGCCAAAGCCGCCGCTAGGCTTAATTCGATGAACCGGCATGGTCTTGCGACAGTCTTCCCCGGAATGAAGCGGCTTTCCGATTCATCAAGGGCCTGCCGGACAAAAGTTCGACGAAGCGAAGCAAAAGTTGACTGTTCAAAACCGCGTCTCGACCTATGTAAACGAATAAAAGCGCAGGCGGACGAATTTACGCCGTTACGATCGCGAATTCGTCCGCTTTTCGATTCATCAGCTCGATTGCTGCTTGCGGGTTGGCGGATTGCCGATCACGCCGGGATACAGGTATGTGAGCGGTTCGTCGAACGTTGCATAGTCGAGATTGACCATCAGCAGAATCGTGCGCATGCCCGTATTCGGGTCGCTTATAATGATATGATCGCGTCCCGCCGCTTCCACGACCCCTCGAAACACTTTCGCGTTCCATTCGCAGTTGTTCTCGTATGTCATATAGAACGTACCGACTTTTCCCAAGTTCAGCCGCAAAATATTTTCAATGTAGGATTGTTGGCCCGTAAGTACGGATGAGGGCAAAACCGTTCCCTGAGGCGTGATCACCCCTCCGCTGGTTACTTGCGGCGGGCAAGCTCCGCCGGCGGCAGGCGACGTCCCGACAGGCGGAAAAGGCAAATTCGGTACGGAAGGCGTTGCCGGAATATTCGGTGCGCCCACCGTTCCCGGCGCGAACGGAAATCCTTGCACATTGCCGCCTCCGGTCGTGCCGGGAGCCGTCGTAGGATAAGATGGGATCACCCCTTCCGGATATTTCGCCGTACCGGGCGCCGCCTGCATTTGATAGCCATAAGGATAGGGGGTTCCCATCCCCGTCATCGTCCCATAATTATAGTTCATTCCACTCATAGGTTCCTCCTCAGAAACTTCAAGTTTTTTGAATTAATAGACTCCTGGGCAATCTTCATAAGTAGGTTGAAAAAAACAATGATTCTTATAAACGCCGGAATTTTGCTGATCGTACCATGTAGCGGGACAGGCGCCGCCCGGCCGAAAAAACCATAGTGAGTTGCTGGCGGGCCATACCCGTTCTCCGCTAATGACTCTCCGGGCCAGACGAATATCCCTGTCTCTCGCCCTTTGATAGAAATATCCTTTCTGCGTCGCTTCAAAGCCTCCCGGGCTCTGAAACACCATTTGCTCCAAATTTCGAATGCCCTGAAAATCCAAGCAATTCGAGAGAACGCGATTGACGCCGACATTCCCGACCATCAGCATCCCTAATTCCCCTTCCCCTTCGGCCTCCGCGCGCATCAAACGCGCCAGCAGCTTCTCGTGTTCGGAGTTCGTATTGATGACGGCCATTGCAGTCCACCCCCTCCCGTATGTGCGTTTAGTCATATACCCATATTCATAGTATTGAGCGAATGCCTAGAGGGTGACTGATTTTTGCCGAAAAAAACTCCCCTTGAAAGGGGAGCCGCTCGATCGCTTGCAAGAAAGGTTTATTTTTTTACGCTTTCGCTCGGATTGTTTTGCGCCGGTTGTTTGGCGTTCTTCGCGATTACTTCTTCCGCGAATTCGGCCTGATGCGAATATTTATTTCCTTTATTCGGTTTATACCGTTCAGCCATCGTTATCCTCCGTTACAAATTCGATTTGAGTTGCTCGCGTATGCCGCTATACGCCAATATTTCCTGCTTGAACGTTTCCCGCTGCCATCGCGCGTCCGTTCGTCCTCCGGAGGCGAACGCCTCGTCGCTTATTTGTTGGTATGCTTCATGAAGATTGTTCTCAAACCAGTCGATCGCCAAATCGGAGTCGTTGCGCACGACCTCCACCATTTCGTATTGATCGATTCCCGTTTTGACAAAATATGCGACCAAAGGAACATCGCCATCGCCGAGCGGCGTCACTTGAACCGCCGCACAGCGTCTGCCGCCCCGTTCCGTTATGCCGCTATATTTCACGCTGTCAATGGAATACATCGCATTCTCCTCTTTTGCCTTTTTCGTAGGTTCCCCTCCGGACATACATTTTATGCCCTTTTTCCGCATATACCTTTTATCATCGCTATATGTTCGGTGGACTGTCTGTCGAATCATGCGGGAAGGAGATGAGCTCGATGTGTGGAATAACAGGTTGGATTGACTGGGAGAGAGATTTGACGCAAGATTCATCCATCCTGGAGAATATGACAGAATCGCTGGCTTTACGGGGACCGGATGCTTCCGGAACGTGGATCTCCGGATCATGCGCTCTCGGGCATCGCCGCTTAAGCGTCATCGATCCGCAGAACGGAGCTCAACCGATGGTGCGCTTTGCCGGCGATCATACCTATTCGATCGTGTATAACGGAGAATTGTATAACGCGGCGGAGCTTCGAGGGGAGTTGGAAGCGCGCGGCCATCGGTTCCGCACGTCATGCGATACGGAAGTGCTGCTTGTTTCCTATATAGAGTGGGGGCCATCTTGCGTGGAACGGTTAAACGGGATTTTCGCCTTTGCCGTCTGGGACGAATCGGAACAGCATTTGTTTCTGGCCCGCGACAGGCTTGGCGTCAAGCCTTTGTTCTATGCGACGGCCGGCGGCGCGTTCATCTTCGGCTCCGAGCCGAAGGCGATTTTGGCTCATCCGAAGGTGGAACCGACGGTCGGACCGGAAGGGCTTGCGGAAATATTCATCGTCGGGCCCGCACGTACGCCCGGCCATGCCGTGTACCGGGAGCTTTCCGAATTGCGTCCGGGATGCTGCCTGTTGTTTCGTCGAAGCGGTTTAAAAATGAACGCCTATTGGAAATTGGAAAGCAGGCCCCATGAAGACGACATAGAGAAAACCGCAGCGCATGTTCGCGATTTGCTGCAAGATACGGTAGAACGGCAATTGGTATCCGACGTGCCGGTATGTTCGCTGTTATCCGGCGGGTTGGATTCAAGCGCGCTGACGGCTCTAGCGGTCGGCTATTACGACAGAACGAAACAAGAGGCGATGAGTACGTATTCGGTCGATTACGTCGATAACGATAAGCATTTTACGGCAAACGTATTTCAACCGAATTCGGATACGCCCTGGATCGAGCGGATGAGCGGCTATCTAGGAACGGAGCATCGCAACGTGCAATTCGATATGCCGGAATTGGTCGAGGCTCTTATTCCGGCCATGCAAGCAAGGGATTTGCCGGGGATGGCGGATATCGACGCTTCCCTCCTATTATTTTGCCGGGAAATTAAAAAGAGCGCGACCGTCGCCATCTCGGGCGAGGCGGCGGATGAAATATTCGGCGGTTATCCGTGGTTTTACCGGGATGAATCGCTGCGGGCCGATACGTTCCCTTGGGCGCTTTATTCCCAACATCGCGCCGACCTGCTCTCGCCGGAAATCGCGGATTGGATTCGCCCGCTAGAATATATTGCGAAGCGGTATGCGGAAGCGCTCGATGAAGTGCCCCGCCTCCCGGGGGAAGACGCGAATAAACAGCGGATGCGCGAAATGTCTTATTTGAACATCACCCGCTTCATGCCTACGCTGCTCGACCGCAAAGACCGAATGAGCATGGGAGCCGGACTGGAGGTTCGCGTTCCGTTCTGCGATCACCGGCTCGTGGAGTACGTGTGGAATATTCCCTGGGAAATCAAAACGGCGGGCGGCAGGGAAAAAGGAATATTGCGCAAAGCGCTGAAAGGCGTCTTGCCGGAGGATGTCCTTCACCGCAAAAAAAGCCCTTATCCGAAAACGCATCATCCCAACTATTTGGCGGCCGTCAAAACATGGTTGAGCAATATATTGGACGATTCCAATTCCCCGCTTCTTCCGTTGATCAATGTGCGTAAAGTGCGGGAGTTGCTCGATTCGGACGCGGCCAATTCCAATTTGCCATGGTTCGGCCAACTGATGAGCGGACCGCAGTTATTCGCCTATTTGGCGCAAGTGGACACATGGTTGAAAACGTATCGCGTGAAAATAAGATAATATCACCAAGCTTCCTATTCGTTCTTGCCACATATGATGATTGTAGCAAGCGATCATAATGAGGAGTGAACGTTTTTATGGAAATACCCGTTACAGGGTTCGTCGTTCATAACGGCGCAGACGACCCGTTGCATTCGCACACGCTTTACATTACAAGTTGGGACGGCAGACCGGTGCACGTCCATTCGTTCTCCGGAGTGACTTCCTTCGACGTCGGTCACCAGCACCGGTATGCCGGCACGACGGAACCGGCGCCTTCGGGCGTTCCGCACGTCCACGAGTATCATACCGTCACTTCGTTCGATGCGGGACATCATCATGTCATTCGCGGCGTGACCGGCCCTGCCGAGCCTTTGCCCGGCGGGGGGCATATCCATTATTTCGAGGGCACTACGACCGTGAACGGAAGCACGCCGCATGTTCATATGTATAGCGGAAGGACCGGAAACGAAGAATAGCCTCGACGCCAAACAAGCACCCCATCCTTATTCCGGATGAGATGCTTGTTTTCATGGGTATGGCGACACGGATTTAACGGGACAGGAGTCCTGTCAATTGCTTGAGCGCCTGTCCGCGATGGCTGATCGCCTGCTTCTCTTCAACCGACAGCTCGGCCATCGTCTTGTGCAAATCCGGCAAATAAAACAACGGATCGTAGCCGAAGCCGCCGGTTCCTCTCGGTTCGACCGTAATATAACCATCGACGGAACCGGTTGCCGTAATCGATTCTTCGCTATCCGGATCGTACAATACGAGCGTGCAAACGAATTGAGCCGCGCTTAACAGCGGGTTCGACTCATCATCGCGCATTTTGCCGAGTTCTTCCAATAACTTTTTGTTATTGTCGGCATCGTTATGATGCTCCCCGGCATAGCGCGCGGAATAGACGCCCGGCGCGCCGTTCAACTTATCGACGCATAGACCGGAATCGTCGGCCAATACGGGAAGCCGCAGCGCCTTGGCTACCGTCTTGGCTTTTTTCATGGCATTCTCTTCAAAGGTCTCGCCATCCTCGACCACATCGGGGATGTCCGGATAGTCGAACATGCTCTCAACACGCTTGCCGAAAGGAGCGAACGCATGCGCGAATTCTTTCACTTTTCCTTGGTTTCTTGTCGCGACTACAATAACGTCTTTTTGCAAATTCATAGCTCGTTCCAACTCCTTAACATGGATATTCAACTGTCGTTCTTCGTTTCAAATATATTTATTTTGCTCCGATTTTTGCGGCGACCGGGCCTAAAGCTTCTTTTTGGATTTCGACCAGTTCAAGAATGCCCAGTTCGGCCAATTCAAGCAACCGATTTAATTCTTCGCGGGCAAACGGCGCTTCCTCCCCCGTTCCTTGCACTTCGACGAACTTCCCGTTGCCTGTCATAACAATATTCATGTCGACTTTGGCTTTCGAATCTTCTTCGTAATTCAAGTCAAGCAATGTTTGGTTATGAATAACGCCAACGCTGACCGACGCCAAAAAATCGGCAATAGGAAACCGGGCTAACTGATGCTGTTCCGCAATTTTGTTGATCGCCATCGCCATCGCCACGAACGAACCGGTAATCGATGTCGTTCTCGTTCCTCCGTCCGCTTGCAACACATCGCAATCAAGCGTAATCGTCCGCTCGCCGAGCGCGTGCAAATCGACGACCGAGCGCAGCGCTCTGCCGATCAATCTTTGAATTTCCATCGTTCTGCCCGACAGTTTGCCTCGAGCGGCCTCGCGTTGGTTGCGGACTTGCGTGGCGCGGGGAAGCATCGAATACTCCGCCGTTACCCATCCTTTGCCTTGCCCTTTCATAAATGGAGGCACCTTCTCATCCACTGTGGCGGTGCAGAGCACTTTCGTGTCCCCCACCTCAATAAGCACCGAACCTTCCGCATATTTGTTCGGATTCGTTATAATGGTAACCGGTCGAAGCTGATCCGTTTTTCGGCCGTGTAATCTCATTCGCCAACCCCCTAAAAGTTTTGTGAGCTGCGCTCCATCGAATCGCTTCGAGCAAAACCTACATCATCGATGTTCGCCTAGTTTTGTCGTCTGCGGTTGTGAAGCGATACTTTAGAATATGTAATTTTTCGACTCCCCTATTCTACCAAAGACGAATGGGAAAAGCACTATTTTGCCAAGGGGGTGAAAAAAAACGGAGATGAGATTCCCCGTTTTTTTACTCGTTTTTACGATTTGACGGCATTAATATGCTCAGGGCGGCCGACCGGTTTGCCGTAATGAATGTCATCCGTTCCGACGATGTCGGACTCTCCGTTCATGTTGATTTTCACTTGTTTCACGTGATTGTTCTCCGTCAAGGTCAGCACGATCGCCTGCAGGAACTCCGACGGCATTTTATCGCCTTTTTCGAATATCTCATCTTCAAGATCGACCGTAATAACCGATTTTTCTTTGTCGTGTTCGATATGTTTCACGGTTGTGCCCGAGGTCATGACCGAAGCCAACGCTTCCGAATGGATCGGCCCGATAATCAACTGCTCGAGCGCCGTTGCGGCGAGATCGTCTGTCGGATTGACCAGCCTGGTGACCGGTACGTAATATTGGAAATGGTCGGCGGTGATCGCCGAGAAATATAATGTAACCGGTACGGTTTGACTATAGGATACGACATCGTCCGCCTTCTCCAAATTGATGCCGATCGCGCGGGTTAGCGGTTTATCGAGCGGAAATTGGTCAATCGGCATTTCGATCAATTTTTTCCCGTCATGCCATAGCTCAACCTGCTCTATGCCCGAAATTCCCGTTAACGTCCATGTTATCGCTTCGACGACTTTTCTTTCGTCCCGCGGACTGTAATCCGCAAATTTCCCCGACAGCTCCACAATCGCCCGCTTCTTGTCTTGTTGTATCGTTACTTGCTTCACTTCCGTCCCTTTCGGCAATACCGCTTGAAACCCGGACGGGATTTTGTCTTTATTCGCGCTGCCGTCGATCAGCATTTCGAGCGATGTTTGGGCCGGGTTATCGGTCTTCGGCACGGAAATCGTAATCGGAGCGAGCAAGCCGTGTTCGTTCCGCAAATATACCGTTAACGGCGAAGCGTTCGGATCCTGCTTTACTTCCTGCCTGATTTCCTGCACCGTTCCTTGGACGGCGGACAGTTGCAGCTCCGACTCCGCCATCATCTGCATTTCAATATCCGGCGGCGGCGGATCGATCGGACGGCTCGACGGACTGGAAAACAAACCACACCCGGACAGCAATAACGGTACGGCAAGCAACGCTCCTACGGCCGGCTTCCGAAACCATGTGCGCATATTCATCCTCATTTCCTCCCTACGCGTTTTTTGCAAAGCGCCGTTTCCCCTCTCCTTACGGATGCCGATGAAATGCATGCGCTTCTATGCTCCATGTCATAGAACAACCTCCCTGTTTGTACTACCATGTATACGAGCCTTGTCTTTGTGATATAACTACTTACCGAAAAAACAAAATCACATCACGAGGTGAATTTCATGGAGGATTCGACTGCCCCGTATTGCTTGAACAGCAAAGAAGTCGCCGAAGCGACGAAAACCTTGCTCGAACAACGAGGGGTACAAAACGAGCAAATCGCCGAATTGGTTATGATATTGCAAAGGAAGTATTACCCTGACTTAACGATGGAAGAATGTCTGGAGAATGTAGAGGCAGTACTGCAAAAACGCGAGGTCCAAAATGCGGTATTGACCGGAATCCAACTCGATATGTTGGCGGAAAAGGGGGAATTGCTGCAACCTTTGCAAAATATGATCCGCAATGACGAAAGCCTGTACGGGGTCGATGAGATTCTCGCCTTCTCGATCGTGAACGTGTACGGAAGCATCGGCTTTACGAACTATGGTTACATCGATAAACTGAAGCCCGGCATACTTGTCCGTTTAAACGACCGGCATGACGGACAAATCCATACGTTTCTCGACGATATTGTCGGCGCCGTCGCCGCGTCCGCGAGCAGCCGCATGGCTCACCGCAAACAAGCGAAGCGCGAGCAGCAGTTGGAAAAAATGCGATCCGCTCATGCGGATGAAAGTGACGCCGCGCCGGATAACGGACCGGAGAGTTGGGGTTGGACCGAGTCGTAAACGATGCGGCAAAAAGGAAGCGTTCATGTAACCGTAAGAATTGGAACGGGGAAAAGTGGAATAATAAACTTACCGCTTCCTGCTTGATTCCTTAGACGAATCGTGTTATTATAATTTTAGTTAGATTATAATAATTCTAATTTAGTATTAATTCTAATAATAAAAAGGAGTGTGCGCTATGAAACCTGTAGTCGACGTATTAAACAAACAACTTGCCAACTGGAACGTATTGTTTGTCAAACTTCACAATTTCCATTGGTATGTCAAAGGCGAGCAATTTTTCACGCTTCATGCCAAATTCGAGGAATTGTACGGGGAAGCCGCGCAATATGTTGACGACTTGGCCGAACGTGTTCTCGCGGTGCAAGGCACGCCGCTGGCGACGATGAAAGATTATTTGGCAACCGCAACCGTAGCGGAAGCGAAAGGCGGCGAAACCGCTCAACAAATGGTACAAGCAATCGCCGACGATTTCACGAAACTGATTGGCGAATTGCAAGCTGGAATGGAAATCGCGCAAGCGAATAACGACGAATCGACTTCCGATATGCTGCTCGGCATCCATACGAGCTTGGAGAAACACGTATGGATGCTTCGCTCGTTTCTTGCATAAATCGCCCTATTCGCAAGCGAACCCCCGGTGAATTCACCGGGGGTTGTACTTTCTAAAGACGATTTGTCCGTCACGCTCTTCTTCCCGTATTCGATCCAATCGTTTCAACTCGATCAAATGAGCCAACGTCTCGGACATGGCAAAGCGGATCTGATGGATCGTCAGCCTCTTGCCGAACAGGGCGACGCATACCTGATAGGCCGTTTGCGGTTCGCAGAGCAGTTCCATCGTATCGTTCAGGCGGCTTTCATGATGAGCGAGAAGCTCGCCGACGCGCTCTTGGAAATTCGTAAACGGATTGCGATGCCCGGGATAAGCCCGCTCCACTTCATAATGGCGCAAGGAACGCAAACTTTCCAGGAACGACTCCAGCGGGCTCGGATCGCTGCCCGGCAAATAACTGACATTAGGCGAAATTTGCGGCAGCACTTGATCGCCGCAGAACATTTCGCGAGTCTCGGCGTCGTAAAAACATAGATGTCCGGCCGCATGGCCGGGAGCAGTCACGAGCAGCCAATGCCTGTCGCCGATTCGAAACGACTGTCCCGTCCCGGCGTCGATATAACGCACTTCAAGCGGATGCGGCGATACAAGAGGCAAGAAGCCGTCCATATGCGGGATGATTTGGTCCGAGACGCTCTTCTCCATGCCATGCCGCACGTATAATGCGTGGAGCCGGCTTGTCATCGTTTGCTCGGGTCCCCACATCATTTGCGCATGCTCGCAACCGATGCGCGACATCCATACGGGGGCGCCGGTCTCCCGTTGAAACCAGCCTGCAAGCCCGTAATGATCCGGGTGATAATGCGTCAATACGATTTGTTCGATATCGGAGAAGGCGAGGCCCAATTCCGCCATTGCCTTTCGCCAAGCTTGCACGGCGTCTTCGGTATGCAAACCGGGATCGATCAACGTGTATCCGCCGCTTCCGCGAACGACATAGCTGTTGACCCAGCGCAGCGAAAACGGCAGCGGTATTTTGACCTGAGTGATGTTCCCGCTCCAATGCGTTAGTTCTGGATATGATACTCCCAATGGATCGACTCTCCTTTATCGGTTGATGCAGGCAATTCTATATAAACGGATAAATTCAGTCTGCTTGCCCGACAAAAATCATTCGCGGCGACAGCGTCGCGTCGTAAGGTATATTTTCGTCGTAACCTCCGTATACACGCTCCGCGCGCAATCCCGCTTGCTGCAGCATGTCCGTCAATTGCGGCAAACGATACAGTTTCACCCGCTCCAAATATTCTCTCTTCCCGCCTTTTTGATCGGAAATGGCAATTGTCTTTTTTACATAACCGTCTTCAATCCGCCGCTTCTCCGTAATCGTTACACCGTCTTCCTCCCGTTCGGAGAAGGGGACGAGATGCCTTTCCACATAAGACGAATTCAAATAATCGATGATGAATTGTCCTCCCGGCTTTAAGACACGCTTCATTTCCCGCAGCACTTGCAAATGTTCTCCGTCCTCCTCGAAGTAGCCGAAAGACGTAAACAAATTAACGACTGCATCGAACTGCATACTATCCAACGGCAGCCTGCGCATATCTCCATTGAGCCAACGAATGCGGCCTTCCCGATCGCTCTTGCGCGCTTCATCGAGCAGCGTCTCCGACAAATCGACTCCAGTCACCTCATAGCCGGCGTCCGCCAGCGCCTGCGAATGGCGTCCCATCCCGCAGCATAAATCAAGCACCCGAGCCCGCGGCGCAAGGCGCAGCCAGCCGATCATTTTGCGCACTTCCTCGTACGCTCCTTGCAGATCGCGGTGCTTATAGACGAGGAGATAGTCTTGTCCGAAACTGCGCTCAAACCACTCGCACATGCTGTCAACCTCTCTTCTGCCTAGTTATCTTCCTTATTGTAATAGATATTCGATGTTTTTAGAAGGCTCTGGAAAGCGGCGGCAGGCCCCTATTTTTGGCGAAGCGGGGTAAGCAGAATAAAGGTGGCGCAAAGAGTATCCGTTGCGGGTAATCTTTTTCTATACGCCACATGTTCAAATGCTATACTGATCGGGTTCTACAAAATGTAATAATACGCTTTCGCCGTACCCTTCAACAAAATTCTGGAATGCAAGTCGCTGGCGTCGCGTTGACGAATAAGCGCAAAAGCATCCAAATCGTCCTCGCCCTTTATTCTCGGGTAGAGAAACGCATGGATCTCCGGGACGCTCACGGCAATCGTTGAGTCAATGTCGCTGAATGTTCGCACATCCAACGTGGCAACCAATTGCGAATGCTGATGAATTGTAATGCACGCATTCACGTCTTCTTGGTAAGGTACATAGATCGCCGAATCTAACGAATTTTCATAGGTTACTTCAATCGTTGCTTGTACAAACGGTATCGCAATGCGAACAAAGCCGTCCTTTTCCCTGTAAAATGGAATGTGAAATCGACTGTTCAAATCCGATTGATCGCTGACTCTGATCGTTACGGAACTATCCATAAAAGGCAGACTTGTACGGATAGTGGCTTTCAGATCCGACTCCTCTTGCGTTTTGACGGTAAGCGTAGCGGGCAATTCACTCATTCTGACCGCGCTCACTTCGATCTCTGCAAGCATATGCGGAATCGAAGCATACAAGCAGCCTTCCGTTTCCGTTTTTGCGGGAACCCACATGAAGCTTTCTAGGCTCGCATTGCGATCGACGGTAATAACGGCCGATTTTTCCTTATGGCTGATACGAATGTACGAATCGAGCGATTCTACCGCTTTTATTGCTACCGCTATTGTTGCGGCTAAGTCGTCTTCATCATTGACGCCGACCGTAAGAATACTGTGGAGCGCCCTACGGCTACTACCGATCGTTGCCGGCGTATCTACCCATACCGGATCTTCGGGCCGATGCACAAAAATAGTGGAATCAAAATATTCCATGCCTATATAATCGCGAACGACAATACGGCCCGCGCGTTCAATGCTGCCCACGCCAACGATCAATATCGTAGCGTCCGTCTCCGTTCGGCCTATGCTGTATACTAAATCGGAGACGTATCGAAACTCGAGTTGAGGCGGCCTGCCGGACTCTCTTGTATAGAAAGAGATTGCATAATCGTCCGGCGATTTTATAATAAATCCGTAAGGAAACAAACTGCCGTCCTGCCATCTCTTCGCAATACTTAGAACATCAAATTCGATATACTGATCTTTGCGGTTTAGACTATATTCCGACGACAACAGTTCCACGGAATAAGGTTTATTGGCATGGGTTACGCCCATTTCCGACCAATAGGTGTTCGGCTGGTGCAGTTGGATCGTTGCGTTATCCGGAAGGACACCGGAATAATAAATTTTCAGTTTCGCCTTTTCCAGTGCGAATAAATCCGGTATGAGCTCTTGTAAACGGCCGAAATGGATAAAAGAATCGAAAGACTCCCCTTTATCGGATCCGACCAGCATTCGTTGCATATCGCCGTAGTTGATCGTTTGCAAATCGCTCCGGCTGCGCGTCGTCGCATCCGCAACAGGCGGGAAAACGGCATCGATTCTCGGGGCTTCCAGCAATTCAAAACGGCCGTACATCTGATTATGCGGTCTAACTTCAATCGTTGCGTTAATGAAGATGGATTCCATCGTTGTGATGGAAGCGTGCAAATCACCCTCTCCGCGGTACATAATGAACATTGCGGAGGCCAGATCGCTCGCTCTTTCGACTCTAGGCGTTATCCTTGCATCCACATCGCTGTTTGCGAGTATCGCAACCGTCATGGAAGAGTCCAGATCTTCCCTGCCGGAACCGTACAGGTGAAACTTCCCCTTCATCGAGTTCGTCGAGCTTTTTATTAAAATAGAAGAATCCAAATCATGATAGTCAATCAATCGTCACCACTTCCGATCTCATTGTATTGAGACTTACACTTTATCCGCTCTTGCCCGAATTTCAAATTCTCCATTGGGAACCGGCCTGGCCTCAATATCAGTTGAAATGCGAACATAGAATTCTACAACATCGTCTTCCTGCAAAATTTGGCTGAACAACAATTTGTCCTCGCCGATAAACGGCTTATTTTTCCGCGACAACTCCACTCTGACTCCATCGGGCAAAGCAACGTTCTGCGCTTCCAATGTGAGATTCGTGATACCATAACCAAGCTGGTTTTTCACTTGAACTCGTTGGTCAATCGTCGTCTGGCCGGCAACGATCACTCCGAAATCCAAATATTTGAGAATGCCGCCGAACGTATCCGAGTAATAATTGCCCGTCTCGTCCATGAACATAATGCCGGAGTACGTGCCGACAAACGTCGTTTCCCAAACGTCGGTTTGACCCCAGTAGTCTTGGAATTCGACTCTCAGCTTATTTTCTTGCCCGAATTTCAACTCTTTTTCCGACAGATAAAGGGAGATGTCCAACGGCGAAGGAGCTAATGGCGTAAACTGGCCGGACTCGGGATAATAAATCTCGTCATTTAAGAATACGCGATATTGCACGTTCGTCTGATCGGCGTCGTCTATTTGTCCCGTTAATTTATTTCCGCTAACCTGCAATTGAATCGTTGCGGTCGTATTTAATAAATAAAACGCCAAATCTTTCATTTTGACGTCGTTAATGTTCGCTTTGCTAATCACTTTTACGAGATCGATCGCAGCTTCTTCATTTTCAGTTTCAGCTTTTTCTTCGATGTAATAACCGAGTCTCGTCGTATCGTTCATCTTCGATTGCAGGGCAGCTGTTGGGATTTGGTTTACTTCGTCGGTCGTCATACCGTTTTGAATCAACGCGGCTTTGTCGTTCATATCGATCCATTGCCATCCTGTTTACGCTGAAGCATAATGCCCGAAAGCTGACGGTATTGCCTGTCCAGGGATTGACGAATATAATGTCCGTATCACAGAAAAGGAAAAGGATGCCTCCATATAGCGTGAGCCTGTTCGCGCAAGC